>DASYRY010000245.1:0-2570 GCA_036004025.1 Candidatus Polarisedimenticolia bacterium
GAGGCCGCGGCCCTGCTGGCGCAGGAGAGGACCTCCGCCCTCGTTCTCGCCGGCGGAACCGATCTCGTCACGCAGCTGAAGGAGGGACTGGCCCGGCCCGATCTGGTGGTGAGCCTGCGGGCCATCGAAGGGCTGGATCGGATCGAAGCCTCCCGGGGCGAGCTGCGTCTTGGTGCGATGGCCCCGCTTGCGGAGATCGCCGCGCACGACCTCATCCGGGAGAAATGGGCCGTTCTCGCCGAAGGAGCCGGCGCGGCGGCGACCCCCCAGATCCGCAACGCCGGAACGCTGGGGGGGAACCTTTGCCAGCGGCCCCGCTGCTGGTACTTCCGCAGCGAGGATTTTCATTGCCGGAAGAAGGGAGGCGAGGAATGCTTCGCCCTCGAGGGGGAGAACAAATACCACGCCCTCTTCGGAGGAGATGAGTGCCGTGCCGTCCATCCTTCCGACACGGCCCCGGCGCTCGTGGCCCTGGACGCTTCGGCGACGCTTCACTCTCCCCGCGGAGAGCGGAGGATCCCGCTGGAGCGGTTCTTCAGCCTGCCTTCCGTGGACGTAAGCCGCGAGAACGTGCTGCAGCCCGATGAAATCCTGGCCGAGGTCCATGTCCCCGCGCTGCCTCCCGGGACGCGCAGCGGCTACCTGAAAATCCGGGAGAAGGCTTCTTTCGACTTCGCCTTGGTCTCCTGCGCCGCGGCGCTCACGATCGACGGCGCCGTGTGCGCGCGCGCGCGAATCGTCCTGGGGGGCGTGGCTCCGATCCCCTGGCGATGCCGGGAGGCCGAAGCGATCCTGGAGGGTGGCGTGCCGGATGAGACGCTCATCGCGCGCGCGGCCGACGAGGCGCTGCGCGCCGCGACGCCTCTCTCGAAGAACCGCTACAAGATCCCGATGGCCCGCACCGCGATCCGGAGGGCTCTGACGTCCTGCTCAGGAAATCGATAATCCGGGCTGGCGAGCCCGGGGCTCGCGTCACCTTCGCTTCGCGATGGCCGCCTTGCCTGCTTCCAGCTCGTCCGCCAGAGCTTGCGCGTCGTAGGCCTTGCGCAGAAGGACAGCATGGCGGCGGGGTGGACGGCGACGGAGCGGTTGACCTCGCCGTCATAGAGGTAATCCCCCACCAGGCTCTCGATGTTGCCGTCGAAGATGAGCCCGACCAGCTCCCCTTCGCGGTTGACGACGGGAGAGCCGGAGTTCCCCCCGATGACGTGGAGACCATCGGCGCTCACGAAGGAGCCCGATCCTCCATCGTTGAGCCGGGCGCTGGAGAGGCGCAGGCGATCGAGCCAGTCCTGACTGGGCGTGAAATCGTATTCCTTCTGCAATGCGCCCGTGGGCGGATTGTCGAAGGTCCACATCCCCTCCTCCGCGAGGATACCCGGGAGCGGAAGCAGCATGAGAGAAACGCGCACAGCGCGAGCGGCAGGGTTCGTGACGGGACGATCGGGGGCGAGTTCATGGGCACCTCGAGCGAGACTCGAGATTAGTGCATCGATTCCGAGGAATCGGAAGAACGGACGGGAATCGGCCGCCGCTCCTCGCGGGGCCGAGCCGCCGGCAGCGAGGCAGCCGGCTCTTCGGGAAAGCTAGGAAGAAGCTTCGCCTGATGGTCCCGCCAGGCGGCGAAGTTCTCGCGGATGATGTCGTAATCCGATTCGTCGTCGATGTCCAGGGAGAGTCCCCCGTAAGGGGTCACCAGGGCCGCGAAGCGACATCCCAGCATCCGGGAGGCGGTTCGCTCGATCTCCGCGAGCACCAGCCGATTCCTGGCATACCGCGACAGACGGCTCATCCCCGTCTTTTCGAAGGCCGAAGCGGCCTGGAACCAGGCCACGTGACAAGCGCCTCGCACGCCGGCGGGGTTTCCCAGGAAGGTTCGAATGAGACGCAAGACGCTGCGCCACTGCGTGAGCTTTCGTGCGGCGAAGCCCTGCTGCAGGATTTCCAGATTGCGGATCCGGGCTGGTCGTGCGAGGTAGATGTTCGCGAGCCGTAGCCGCTGGTGCTTCAGCTCCATGTAGGGACGCCGGATCCCGCGCCGCCCCGGCGATGCATAGAATGGGGCCAAGGCGACCTCGTCGGCCACTCCGGCGAGAAGATCCACCCTTCCTTCCTTACGGCGTTCGAGGGAAACTGCGCGATCCACGAAGTCCGTGATGGCCTGGGGCACCGCAAGAGGGACGTCGGAAGTCACGAAGAGGTAGGGGCGGTCGTCGCTGGATTCAGGCCCGACCCGCGGCAAGGTCGTGGTCTCGGCCGTCTTGTAGGCTTCGAAAGCATTGTCCAGCATCCGCCCCTTCTCGGGAACGAGCGAGTAGTCGTGCTGCGGTGCCGGGAAGCGGCGTCGCAGCTCCGTGTCCGGTCCCACCACGAAGACCCTGCCAACCCGAGGCGATCCGGCCAGAGCCTCGAGAACGTAGTGCAGCGAGAGGAAGCCATCCAGGGGGAGAAAGGCCTTGTTGGTCCCACGGATGAGCCTGCGGCGATCCTGGTGGGTCCCCGCCAGGACGACAGCATCCACCCTCGGCGTAGTCACGGACACTTGCGACCCTCCGCACGCGGCAATGGAA
>DASYRY010000246.1:0-2470 GCA_036004025.1 Candidatus Polarisedimenticolia bacterium
GTACATGATCAACTGGATCGCGGGGAACTGGCCGGACCGGTTCAAGTGCCTGGTGAGCCACGATGGGAATCTGGATGAGCGGATGGCCTACTACGACACCGAGGAGCTCTGGTTTGCCGAGCGCGATCACGCCGGTACGCCCTGGGACAACCCGGAAGGCTACGACAAGCACAGCCCCGTGAACTTCGTGAAGAACTGGAGGACCCCGATGCTGGTGATCCACTCCGCGAAAGACTACCGCGTGGTGGAGACGCAGGGCTTCGGCACCTTCAACGTGCTCCAGCGCCGCGGCATTCCGAGCAAGCTCCTTTACTTCCCCGACGAGAACCATTGGGTCCTGAAGCCCCAGAACAGCATCCTCTGGCACGACACGGTGCTTGGGTGGTTGGATCAATGGACCAAGGGGAAGGGAAAGGAGTCAGGCAAGGCGAGGAGGCGCTAAACCTCATTCCCCGCGACGAACAACCACGGGGCGCCCCGGATAGGCTTCGGCTCTCCAACCGCGTTTTTCCAGCAAGACTCCCAGCGCCGCGCCCGCCACCCAAGCCGCCAGATTTCCCAAGTCCACGGCCGAGAGCTCCTTACCCCCAAAGCCGTGCGGCAGGGCGGAGGTGGAGGTAGAATCGCGGCCGGCCGTGGCGGTGAACGAGGCCCCGGGAGAAAGCGTCATGCCGAGCCGGAGCTCCAAGGAGCTTCAAGTCCTCCAGGAAATCGTCCAGGTGCTCGAACGGGCGACGTCGCACCCGCGCGGGCTCGACCAGGCCATGGAAATCCTGGCGCGCGAGATGAAGATGGAGCGCGGCACGGTCTACCTGCGCCGCCCGGGGACAGGGGAGATCCGCATCGTCGCCGCGCAGGGCCTGAGCGAGGAGCAGAGGCGCAAGGGAAGGTACCAGATCGGCGAAGGGATCGTCGGGAAAGTCGTCGAAGGCGGCGAGCCGGTGGGGGTCCCCCGCATCTCCCGCGAGCCGCAGTTCCTGGATCGCACCGGCGCCCGAAAGGGGCTCCCCGACATGGCGTTCCTGTGCGTGCCGATCCTGGAAGGGGCGCATCCCTTGGGGGCGCTGAGCGTCGATCGCCCGCTGCGCTCCTCCGCGGGATTCGACGAGGATCTGAAATTCCTCGCCGCCGTGGCCTCGCTCCTTAGCCTCGCCATCCGCCTGCACCGCAAGCAGGAGTCGGCGAGGGCGCCGAAGGGGGAAGGAGAGGCGGCGACGGCGGGGGGAGCTTCCGACTCGGTGGGCCAGTTCCGCGACATCATCGGAAACTCCGCCCGGATGAAGGAGCTGTTCCGGATGACGGAGCAGGTGGCCCGATCCGACGCGACGGTGCTCTTGAGGGGGGAGAGCGGTACCGGAAAAGAGCTGGTGGCGGCCGCCATCCATCGCCTCAGCGGCCGGGCCGGTCGCCCGTTCGTCCGCGTGAATTGCGCCGTGCTTCCCGAGACTCTCATCGAGAGCGAGCTGTTCGGCCACGAGCGGGGCGCGTTCACCGGCGCCATGGAGCAGAAGAAGGGGCGCTTCGAGATCGCGGGCGACGGCACCATCTTTCTCGACGAGATCGGCGAGCTGTCTCCTCCCACGCAGGCGAAGCTGCTGCGCGTCCTGCAGGAGCGGGAATTCCAGCGCGTCGGGGGTACGCAGACGCTGCGCTGCAACGCGCGTATCGAAGCCGCTTCCAACAAGGACCTCGAGGCCGCGGTGGCGAATGGGGCTTTCCGCGAGGATCTTTATTACCGGCTGAACGTCGTGTCGATCCACCTCCCGCCGCTGCGGGACCGCAAGAGCGACATCCCGATACTCGGCGAGCACTTTCTCGAACGCAGCGGCGCCGCGAACCGCAAGCCGGTGCGCCGCTTCTCGCCCCGAACGCTCGAGCTGCTCATGGCCTATCCCTGGCCCGGAAACGTGCGGGAGCTGGAGAATGCGGTCGAGCGCGCGGTGCTGGTCTGCACGGGTCCCACGCTGTATCCCTATCATCTTCCTCCCAACATCCAGGCCTTCGGACGCGGCAAGGGGCACGCTCCCTCGATGCGCGCCGCGGTGGAGCAGCTCGAGAAGGAGCTGCTGAGCGAAGCGCTCGCCAACGCCGACGGCAATCAGAGCCGCGCCGCGAGGCTGCTCGGCATCTCGGAGCGCATGGTCCGCTACAAAGCCCGCAAGTACCATCTCGAGCCCCGCAAGACCCCCGGCGCCACCCGCTGACTTGAAAACCTATCGACAACTATGTCGTAATAGGACGTAAATTCGACATCAGCGTCGAGATCGGAAGTCTCCGAGCCGCCCTTCGGGTCTTCCCCGCCTTTACCGGGGCGGGTCCTGCAGGCCCGGCAGCCTCCGGGAGGGTCGATCGGGGTTCCCCTCGTGGAAAGAAACCCCATCGCGGGGCCGACATGGATGTCGAAAGTACTAGACAAATCGACAATCGCGTCGTACCGTTACTGAAACCGGAGCCAAGTGCATTACCTTGA
>DASYRY010000247.1:0-2077 GCA_036004025.1 Candidatus Polarisedimenticolia bacterium
ATATGCCGAGCTCAAGGGTGAAACCTTTCGCATCGGCCACATGGGCGAGCACACGCTCGAGGGAGTGGAAGGACTCCTCCAGGCGATGGACGAGGTCCTGGCGGCATGAGCGGGGAAAGAATCCTCATCTCGGATCCCGTCGCGCCGGTCTGTGAAGAGATCCTCCGGCGCGCCGGGATGAACGTAGACGTCCGTGTCGGATTGCGCCTTGCCGATCTCAGGGAAGCCCTTGCGGGCGCCATCGGCCTGGTGGTGCGCTCCGAGACGAAGGTGACCGAGGAAGTGCTGTCCTCGGCCCCGGCCCTGCGCGTGGTGGGGAGGGCCGGAACGGGAGTGGACAACATCGACGTCACCGCAGCGACAAGGCGCGGGGTCGTCGTGATGAACGCGCCCGGTGAGAATACCATCGCCGCGGCGGAGCACACCCTCTCCTTGATGCTCGCGCTGGCGCGCAACATTCCCGTCGCGGACCGCTCGATGAAGGCGGCGCAATGGGAGCGGACCCGTTTTCTGGGAGTGGAGCTCTACGGAAAGACCCTCGGCGTGGTAGGACTGGGGAAGGTGGGCCGGGAGGTGGCCGCGAGGGCGCGGGCGTTCGGGATGGAGATTCGGGGATTCGATCCCTTCCTTCCCGAGGAGGTGATTCACCGCCTCGGTTTCGCGCTGCTGCCATTGTCCGAGCTGATGGCCGTTGCCGATTTCCTGACGGTGCACGTCCCGTTCAACGCGCAGACGCGGCACCTGATCGGCGAGGCGGAGCTGGCCCGCTGCAAGCCGGGCCTGAGGCTCGTCAACTGCGCCCGGGGCGGAATCGTCGACGAGGCGGCGCTGGAGCGCGCTCTGCAAGACGGCCGGGTCGCCGGCGCGGCGCTGGATGTCTTCGAAAAGGAGCCGCCGGGACCGGCCCATCCGCTCGTCGGACGCGACAACGTCGTGGCGACACCGCACCTGGGCGCGTCGACGGTCGAGGCGCAGGAGAAAGTCGCGGTGCGCATCGCCGAGCAGATCGTGGCCTATCTGCAGCGCGGCTCGGTGGCCGGGGCCGTGAACGTGGATCCTCTCGAGCCCGAGGTGTTCCGGGCGATCGGTCCCTGGCTGGATCTGGCGGATCGTCTCGGGAGACTCCAGGCGCACCTTACCCGCGGGGCCGCCCG
Organism: Candidatus Polarisedimenticolia bacterium; assembly: GCA_036004025.1. GTDB lineage: Bacteria > Acidobacteriota > Polarisedimenticolia > Gp22-AA2 > AA152 > AA152. The sequence goes on from DASYRY010000247.1 coordinate 1,155, forward strand.
CGACGTGACCGTGGAGCTGAGCGGCGCCATCCTCGAGCATCCCGTCCGGCTCGTCGTGGCGGCCTTCCTGAAGGGATATCTCGGCAGGATCGTCACCGAGCCGATCAACCTCATCAACGCTCCCATGCTCGCCAAGGAGATGGGACTCCGGGTGCAGGAAGTGCGGGCCTCCGATCCCGCCGACTACACCTCCCTCATCACCACCACGGTGCGCTCCGCCGCCGGAGGGCGCACGCTGGCGGGGACCCTGTTCGGGAGGCGCGACCTGCGCATGGTGCGCCTGGATGATTTTCGCTTCGACGCCGTTCCGGCGGGCGAGATGCTCATCTGCTCGAACGACGATCGCCCCGGCATGGTCGGAGTCCTGGGGACGGTGCTTGGGGAAGCGAGCATCAATATCGCCAGCCTCTCACTGGGACGCGACCACACCGGCGGCAAGGCCATCGCCATCTTCAACCTCGACAGCCCCGTCCAAGCCTCCCTGCTCGATCGCATCCGCTCGGTGAACGGCATCCTCTGGGCCGAAAGCGTCAGTCTCTAGCGCTTAGCGCGACTCCCTGATTTATCCTGACTTATAATGACGATCCCATCGCCCCAGCGAGGTGCGCTCCCATGCACCCGACACGATCGACTCCGCAGACCGTATCCGCGGTTCCGAATCTCATGCTCCGTGCGTTCCTGCTCTTGGTCCTGCTCTCCGTCCTTTCAGGAGGGAGCTTTCCGGCGACACTGACCGAGTCAGCCTTCCAAGGCAGGGTGTCCGATCCGGAGGGCGTTCCCATCGCCGGGGCCCGCATCCAGGTGGTGGATCCGGAAGTGGCGCGACTCTGTCCGGACCTGCACGTCGGGTCGCCCCAGAATCTCTGGCGCGCAGCCGGTCCGGGAGCGGACGAGCGGGGAGACCGAGGCGAGGGGCTGTCGGT
>DASYRY010000248.1:0-3027 GCA_036004025.1 Candidatus Polarisedimenticolia bacterium
CCCCGCCCAAATCCGAACGAAGCGGAATGATCGGTCATGGCGAGTTCGGGGTCGAAGGGACAGGAGGCAGTTTGATAATATTATGATGATGCTTTCTGGGGAGGAAGACCGGCCTAAAAGACGGAGGACACCCCCAACGTGTTTAGGGCGCTTACGTCGGCATTCCCTTTGCCATAGCCGCGCCCCTGCAAGACGGACGCCGACTGTGGCAGTGCGATCGGCTCATGTCGTGGCGGTATCAGCTGCTGCTTGGGTTGCGGAGAGACATCAGAGGATTCAACTTCCGGCTCTCGGAACGGCGGGTTGTGGGTTGACCGCAGCCCGTCGCCGAGCTCTTTGAGAGTGGAAGCTCTATTGGAAGACGAAGCCTGCCTTTACGTCGTCATGCATTCGCCTCGGGAGAGTCATGACCGTCTCCTGCGCGAGCTCGTGAGGCCCTTCGTCCTCGAGATACGCGGCCAGAAGGATCTCGACTCTTTCTTCTTCATCCGTTATGACGATCCGGATTGGCAGCTCCGCTTCCGCGTGTTGGGGCGCCGGGCGTGGGTCGATGGTCCCGTGCGGGACCGCCTCGATCGTGCACTTCGGCCGCTCGTCGCCGAGGGTGTGATCCGGGGGCTGGAGTTTGGCGAATATGCCCGGGAGTGGGAGCGCTATGGCGGAACGCTGGGGATGCGGCTCGCCGAGCGCATCTTCCTTCATGACTCGGTGGCGTGCCTCGAGCTCCTTCAGACGGAGGAGAAGGGCCAGCTCGGCAAGTCGCGGCGGGAGTGGAGCCTCATGCTCACCGAGCGCCTCCTGGACCTCTTTGGCTTCGATGCGACCCGCCGTCTAGCCTTCTACCGCTCCGGACACGACTGGGCTTTCCGCGACGGCCTCTTCAAGGAGGAGGACATCCCCGGTTTGGAGCGCAAGTATCAGACGATCCGAAAGGGGCTGGACGACCTCTTTCTCGGGGACCAGAGCCGCGATCCAGCTCTCCAGTACGGCGGCCCGGAGGCGGCGCGGATCGCCTGCGGGCTCCTCGAGGCGACGCGCCCCGTGGCCGAGGAGCTCCTGGCGGCGCACGCCGAGGGGAAGATCGTCCAGGACCTCGGGACTCTTGTCTGGTCGTACGCGCATCTCCACTGCAACCGGCTCGGGATCGAGCTCGCTCCCGAAGCGATCCTCCGGTACCTCATGTTCCGCTGGTACGAGGAGCTTTCCGGGCGAGAGGAGTCTCCCTAGCCGCCCAAGCCTGCCTCGATCTGGACCAGAAACTCCGTCGCATATCCGCCGCGCTTGTCTCGGACCCAAAGCCGCTCCGGCCCCGGCAGCATCTCGGTGACGAAGAGGACCGTTTCGTTGCCCGCGAGCGAGCTCGTCAGGGCGCGCCTCAGGACGTCGGCGATGAGGGGGGATTCCAGATCCACGTAGAACGGCTTGGGCTCCGCCGACGTATGGATGAAGACGTGACGCGGGAGGCCTTCCCGTGCGCGCCACCGCGCCACCTCGAGGAAAAATTCTGCGTCCGATAGAGGTGTCCTCCCGCGGGTGAGAGGAGGGACGCCGTCCCTGCGGAACACCCATCGCGCACGAAACAGAACCACCTTGCCGCACACGAATCGCGGCCAGCGCGTCACCTGCGGAGCGTGGAAGCCGGGGAGATATCCGACCGTTTGCCAGCCCTGGCGTCCGATGTGGACGAGCTCCGAGACGATTCCGGACGGGCTTACGCCGCTGCTCAAGATGGGAATCACCTCCACGCCTCGAGATACGGAGCGCAACACGAGTCGGTCCGTGGCCGTGTCGTAACGAATCACGAGATCCGTGAGAGGGATCGTCTCGACGCCCGGCGACGACTTGTCCCCGGGGAGCTCGATCTCGTGCGCGAAGAGGATGGGCCGGAGCCCGGCGTTGGCGGTCCTAGCCTCGTGGTTGAAGGTCAGTTCTGCGAGAACGGCGCCGGGGCGCTCCATGGAGGACCAAGCCCGGCGCAGCTCGGCAACCACCGCCTGGCCGTCTCCCGTGTGTTCGCCGCCCAGGAGGTGGGTAAAGCGGGCGAGAGCGAGGCCGATCCCGTTGAATAGCCCATTGAGCACGAGCTGGTAGCGGCCCTCGACCAGGTCACCGGGGGAGCCCGCGGCGATCTGGAAGAGGACGCCGGCGGCCCAGCGCGGGTCGGGAAGATCCCCGACCATCGAGCGCTGCGTGGTCTCGCTCAGCTCGACGGTCTCGCCAGGGGCCGCTTCCTGCGCCCGGCGCACAAACCAGTCCCACGTGCGCCGCCTCGCGGAGAGTATCTCCGCCTCCCGCCCTCCGGGGGAGGTGTCGTCCCCCGGGGAGGGGAATTCCACGGGACGCCCCACGTCCTCGACTTTCTCGACGAAGCCGCCATACAGCTCCAGGAATTCCACGTCCGTGTCCGCCGGGTATTGCTTCAGGAATCGGGAGATGAAGTCCCGGTGCTGGAGATCTTCGGGGTAGAGGCCGGTCAGCAGCCTAGCGAAGAGACGAAGAGGTCCGCGAAGGTCGTGGATGACGCGCTCGGGAAGTCGGATCGCGAGTGAAGTTGCAGAGTCCACGCGAAACAGCTCGTCCGACTTGAATGGGCGGTTCCTGGGGAGGGGCTCGACCTCCCTAACGATTCTCTCCATCGCCTGGATACGAGCGGGCAGGGCGAGCCGAGGAATCTCGTCCACGGCATCTTCAATCCGCTCGGCGGTCGCGACCCAATCGGCGCGGGCTCCCGCGCGGCGCGCTCTGGCAGCCAGCTCGCGGAGCCGGCGGCGGCACGAATAGGGAATCTCGATCTCCGCGATGAGAATCCCATGCTCCACGAGCGTCCTATAGAAAGTCAGGAGCTCCTCGGTCTTGTGCCCGCTGAGCTGCGCGACCGCATCCACCAATCCGGCGGGAGGGTGAACGCCGCGGCGGGCCTCCTCGAGGAAGAGACGGAGGATCGGATGATCCTTGGCTCGCGAGAGGATCTCCTCGTCGGTGGAGTTCCTGGGCGATGCCGGTTTCCAGAATGTCCAAGAGCCATCT
>DASYRY010000249.1:0-4013 GCA_036004025.1 Candidatus Polarisedimenticolia bacterium
TCGGGGTGGTCATCTCCAAGCTCGTGGGACATCGACAGGAGATGGTCACGGAAGAGATCCACCGCCTCGCTTTCGAAGACCGGCTCGGACGGGTTCGCACCAACCTGCACCTCGTCCTCGCCGATCTGCAGGCGGTGGGCAGCCTGTGCAGCGACCCCGGCGCTCAGCCCGAGCGGCTGCGGGCGCGGGTGGAGAGCGCCGCGGCGGTCTTCGAAGGGGAGATGCAGACCATCCACGATCTCCTCTACCGGCCTCAAGAGGTTCCGGAAGAGCAGGTCCTGGAATCGATCCTGGCGAGCCTATCGGAAGGATTACGGGAGATCCACGAGCTGGGCGCCTGCGCACCCATGCTGGAGCCGTCCGCGTCGTTCCGATCGACGATCCGGTCGATCGTGACTCTCTCGGAGGGAATCTGCGGCGATTGCGTCCCAGGCGATTACGCGCCGAACCTGACGGACTGGATGGACAAGATTCGGGATCTCGCCCGCCGCCTCGAATGAGCCGGAACCTCCCGACATAAAGGGGACCGAACGGCTCCCCCGGCCTGGTGCTAATATGCGCCGGCCGGGAGAGAAGACATCTCCCGCCGATGCATGCGGAGAGAGTCGCGTGACCTGGCCGAATCCTTCCTCCCGCTCGGAGGACCCTCCGGAGGGCGGCGCTGAGCTTCTCCATCGAAACGTCATCGCCTCGCTCTTCCTGATTGCCGCGATCGCCCTCACCTTCCTGTTTCGAGCGCAAACGCGTGGCTTTCTTCCCGGGCATCACGGCTACCAGACGGCCCTCGCGCTTTCCATGGCGAAGAATCTCGATGCCAGGCATCACTTCCTGATGTTCACCAGGAAGAACCTGGACGCGCAGGGCAAGGAGAGGCTCAGCCCGCACAATCGGCTTCCCGCCGGGATGTTCGTGCTGCTGGCCGGGTTGCTTTCCTTTTGCCACGACGATCCGGCGGCCGAGATCGACGCCGGAAGGCTCCTCATGCTCTGCTTCTTCTGCGGGTCGCTCGTGGTGTCCTTTCTCCTCGTGGCCAGGCTGACCGGGAGCGCCATGGTGGCGGCGGGCGCGACCTTGCTGGCGTTTTCGTCGACCTACATGCAGTACTACGACGACATGGTCTTCAACGATATTCCGGTCCTCTTCGCGTTTCTTCTCCTCCTGTTGGGAATCGTCCGGTGCGAGAAGGATGGGAAGCGGGGACTGGTCTACCTGGCAACCTTTCTCGCCATCGGGCTCGGATGGCAGGGCTTTGCCCCTCTGATCGCCTGGGGGGCGCTGCGCCTGATCCCGCTTCTGATCTCCCGGGGTCGAAGCCTGGCCGATCGGTCGAGGGACCTTCTCCGGCATCCCTCCACGCGGGCGCTCGTCGCGGGCGCTTTGTGGGGTGCGTCGCTTCTCGCCTGGAATCTCTTCAACGAGAAGGCTGCCCTGAATGCGCCGTTTGCCGATCTCCCCTCCGCTCGCTCCATCTTCTTCAGGGTCGGCCTCTCCGGAGGCGTCGAGGAATACCCCCAATATCCGGAGCTCGCCTGGAGCCGGTTTCTGCCGGGCCAGGCCCGGCGGCTCATGAAGGCCACCCTCCCGACCCGCCCTCTGCACGCTCGAATCGCCCGATGGAGCGATCACGCCGGAGGGATCGGCAAGGCTCTGGCGGCGATCGGCGCTGTAGGCGCGCTGGCCTGTCTGCTGGCCTGGTTCTTCCTGAAAGCGCGAGAGGCGCGGCTCCTTTGGGGCGTCGTCGCGACCTCCGGCTTCTTCTGGACGATCCCCATGAGGAACTTCACGCCGTTCCATGATTTTCAGAGCGTTTTCTACATCGGGCTGGTCCTGGTGTTCTTCACCGCGATGCTCTCCATGGTTCCCTCGAGGATGCTTCCGATCGGGGCAGGGGTGGCTCTGGCCGTGTACGCCTTCTCCAGCCATGATCTGAACGCCATGAAGCGGCAAGCGGGGATGGCGGGAGAGAGCCGCGTGCGGGACTGCGCCGCGCTGCGCCAGAGCCTGGGACACGATCGCAAGGTCCAGGTGGGCGCCGATGCGCAGGAGTTTGCGAGCGAGCTGGTGCAGATGCGCTACTATCTCGCGGGGAACTACTTCGCGGATCCCGCGGTCGCGGACTTCCTGCTCACGACGAAGAGAGACTTCGCACCCCAGACCCTGACGCCCCGGAATCAGGGTCTCTTCCTCTTCCGTCTCGAGGCTCGTTGGCAGCGCTGAGCGGACCGCTTTCCCGACCCGAAGAGCTGTGGTAGCATCCGGCGTTCCAGCTTGAGAACGGGGACCGCGGTAGGGCGGGCATGCCGCAGATCTTCCATCCCAGCACCAATACCATCGCGCGCGTAAGCCTCTTCGGAGCCCTCTTCCTGCTGGGAGGCGCTCTGTGGGTCCTCGTGACGGTGCAGCGCTCCTCCTACATGACGGGACAGGGCGTTCCCCCCGAGCAGCCGGTTCCCTTCTCCCACCAGCATCACGTGGGAGGCATCGGGCTCGACTGCCGCTACTGTCACACCTCCGTGGAGACGTCCCCCTTCGCGGGGATCCCGCCCACGCAGACCTGCATGAACTGTCACTCCTGGCTCTGGAACGATAGCCCGGCGCTCGCGCCGGTGCGAGAGAGCGCCAAGACGGGCCGCTCCCTCGAGTGGGTTCGCGTCCACAATCTCGCGGATTTCGTCTACTTCGATCACAGCGTTCACATCGCCCAGGGAGTGGCTTGCGTCACCTGCCACGGTCACGTGGATCGCATGCCCCTCGTCTGGAAGAGCGCTTCCCTGCAGATGGAATGGTGCCTTGAATGCCATCGCCATCCGGAACGCAACCTCTCGCCGAGAGACGCGGTGTTCAAGATGGACTCTCCGAGCCCCCCTTCCGGGAGATCCGAGCGTCTCGCGAAGCTCTATAAGGTCAAGACCAGAACGGACTGCTCGACGTGCCATCGATAGGCCCGAGGGAAAGCCGATGATCGACGACACCGAAAACCCGAGGCCGCGCGCGTGGCGCAGTCTCGAGGAGCTGTCCGACACGCCGGCTTTTCGCGAGCTGCTGGAGCGCGAATTCCCGCAGCAGGCCTCTGAATGGGACGATCCCTTGGGAAGGCGCCGCTTCCTCCAGCTCATGGGCGCTTCGCTCGCCCTCGCAGGCCTGACGGCCTGCTCGCGTCCCTTCTCGGAGAAGATCGTTCCCTACGTCCGGCAGCCGGAAGATCTCGTCCCCGGCAAGCCCCTCTTCTACGCCACGGCCATTCGCCTGGCCTCCGCCAGCCTCCCGGTGCTGGTCACGAGCACGATGGGACGGCCGATCAAGATCGAAGGGAATCCGGACCATCCGGAGAGCCTGGGGGCCACGGACGTCTTCACCCAGGCGGCGATCCTGGGCCTCTACGACCCGGATCGCTCCAGGACGGTGCTGAATCTCGGGGCCATCCGTCCTTACAGCGACCTCCTCGGAGTGGTGCGCGACGCCGTCGAGGCGCAAGGCGCCACGAGAGGCGCCGGATTGCGCATCCTCACCGGGGCGATCTCGTCTCCCACTCTTGCCTGGCAGATCTCGGATTTGCTTCACCGATTTCCGCTCGCCCGATGGCATCGGCACGAGGCCGTGGACGAGGACAACGTCCACGCCGGCGCCCGAATGGCGTTCGGGGAGACGCTCGAAACGCGACTGCACCTGGACGACGCGGACGTGGTCCTCTCGCTGGACGCCGATTTCCTCGCTGCGGGGCCGGGGCAGCTCCGCAACGTCCGCGAATTCGTCCGAAGGCGGCGCGTGCCACCCCACCCCGATCTGGCCACCGGAGCGAACGCGCAGACCATGAACCGGCTCTACGTGGCGGAGAGCATGCCCTCGCTCACCGGCGCGATGGCGGACCATCGGTTTCGCATGCGGTCGAGCGACGTCCCGCTTCTCGCGAGGGCCGTGGCCGCGGCGCTGGAGGTCCCCGGGGTCGAGCGGGGGCGCGACGTGCCGCGTCTTGCAGAGGCCGATCTGGCCGCCACGTTGGGCGTCGCCGGCGC
>DASYRY010000250.1:0-10703 GCA_036004025.1 Candidatus Polarisedimenticolia bacterium
AGAGGGGGGAGGAAAGTCCGGACTCCACAGGGCATTGCGCTGGGTAATCCCCAGTCGCGGCAACGCGAAGGAAAGTGCCACAGAAAAGATACCGCCAGAGCCGCTCAGGGGGCGCGACGAAAGCCGCGCCCGGCTCCGGTAAGGGTGAAAAGGTGCGGTAAGAGCGCACCAGTGCCCCGGGTGACTGGGGCAGCTTGGTAAACCCCGCAAGGAGCAAGGCCAAATAGGGAAGCGCATGAGGTGGCCCGCCTCGGCTTCCGGGTAGGCCGCAGGGTGCGGAAGCGATTCCGTGCCCCCGGCGGGAGTGATCCCGCCGGTAGAGGAATGACCGTCGCCTGGACCTCGAGTCCGGGGACAGAATCCGGCTTATTTTCTACTCCGGTCTAACGAACGACCCTTCCTCACACGCCGGCGGCGCACAGGGCGAATGCAAGCAGCCGAAGATCCCCGCGAGCTCAAGAAGGAAGTGGCGCGTCTCACCGCTTCCCTGGCGGACGATCTCTTCGCGGTCAGCCAGGCATTGCACGATGATCCTGAGCTGAGCCTGGAGGAAATCCGCGCGTCGCTCCGCCTGTCGGAAATCCTGGCCCGCGAGAGCTTTCAGGTCACGCGAGGGGTAGCGGGTCTGCCCACCTCCTTCGTGGCCGTCGCGCGCGGGACCCGACCCGGCCCCGCCCTCGGAATCCTCGCCGAATATGACGCCTTGCCCGACCTGGGGCACGGCTGCGGCCACAACCTCATCGCCACCGCGGCGCTCGGGGCAGGTCAGGTGCTCGGGCGGCTGCGGCACCGGCTGCCCGGCGAGGTGCGCATCATCGGAACTCCCGGCGAGGAAACGGTGGGTGGCAAGGTCCTCATGGTGAAGGAGGGAGTTTTCGACGACCTGGATGCAGCGATGATGATCCATCCAGGCACCGAATTCCGCGTCTACACCACCTCGCTCGCGTGCCAGTCGATCGAGGTGGTCTTTGAGGGGAAGACCTCGCACGCGGTGGCCGCTCCGGATCGGGGGGTCAATGCGCTGGATCCGCTCGTGCAGCTCTACGTGGGGATCGACGCGCTCAAGAAGAGCCTGACGCACGAGGTGCGGATTCCCGGAGTCATCGTGGAAGGGGGAAAGCGCGCCAACATGGTCCCGGACCGGGCGGTCGGGAGGTTCTCGATCCGGGCGCGCAATCGCACGGCGGTCGAGGCGATCCTCGATCGAATCGTGCGAATGGCCCACGGTCTCGCGGCGGCTTCGGGCGCCCGCGTCACGCTGCGGCGGCTGGACGAGACGTACGATGAGATGCTCACGAACTGCGTGATGGCGACGCTCTTCAAGGAAAACCTCCGGATCTTGGGGGAGGAGACCAACGATTCACCGAGAGACCGGATGGGCTCCCTGGACATGGGAAACGTCTCTCATGCCGTGCCCGCGCTTCATGCCTACGTGGCGATTGTCCCCTCCACGGGGGCGCTCCACACCCAGGAATTCGCCGCGGCGACGGTCTCGGAGCAGGGGAAGAAGGGATTGCTCGTCGCGGTCCAAGCGCTCTCCATGACCGCCATCGATCTCCTGGTGGATCCTGGCGTCCTTCCCGCGGCCAAGCAGGAGTTTTTCTCCAGCACGGGGAAGAGCCCGGCGTGACCGCGGTGATGCCCCCGGCTCTCGCGCCCGGCGCCCGTATCGGGGTCGTCGCCCCCGCGGGCCCGATCGATCCGGGCCAGCTTCGGGAAGGACTCGCGTACCTCCGCCGGCGAGGCTACCAGGTGGTCGAGGGAAAGGGCCTGCGCGCCCGGCACGGATATCTAGCCGGAACCGACGCGCAGCGCGCGGCCGATCTGAACCGGGCGATCGCCGATCCATCCCTGAACGCCGTGATCTTCGCTCGAGGCGGCTACGGATCCGGCAGAATCATCGAGAAGCTCGATTTCTCTCCCCTTCGCGGGCGGCCGAAGATCTTTCTCGGCTACTCCGATATCACGGCGTTCTACGCGGCGCTCCGTCGGGCGACCGGCATCCCGGGGTTCTACGGACCGATGGTCCTCAATTTCAACGCGCCAGGCAGAGAGTTTCGTGAGCGATCCCTCTGGTCGGTCCTGGAGCGCAGCAAGGGATGGGAGCGGTTTTCGTTCGCCAGGGCCGGAGTCTTCCGGCCGGGAATGGGAGAGGGGACGCTGGTGGGCGGCTGCCTGTCTCTTCTCGCCTCCCTCGTGGGGACACCCTACGATCTGGATACCCGCGGCGCCATACTATTCTGGGAGGAGGTCGATGAGGAGCCGTATCGGATCGATCGGATGCTGAACCATCTCCGGATGGCGGGAAAGCTCGAGGGGCTCCAGGGAATGATCGTGGGAAAACTGCACCGGTGCAACACGAAGCGCGGCATGCCTTCGCTGCCGCTTCGAACCATCCTGAGCGATCACCTTCGGGGGAGCACTTTCCCCGTCGTCATCGACTTCCCGGCGGGACACGCGCCGCTGAAAGTCACACTCCCCTTGGGCCTTCCGGCGCGAATCGACACGGGCCGGCGGGAGCTTAGAATCCTCGCGAAGTAGTCAGGGGACCACCTTGAAGGGGATTTCGATGGGAGGGGCGGAGTTTTTGGACACCTCGTCGGAAACCTTGATCAGCAGCTTGTAGTCTCCCTCCACCCATCCCTTCTGCGTCGCGGTCGGCTTGACGAGCTGAAAAGAGAAGGCCTCCACCTGGCTGCTGCGGTTCTTGACCACCTGAGGCGCCGTCACGGGGTGGTATTCCCCCTTCTGTAGCAGTGAGAATTCGTACTGCAGAGTGAGATTCGGCTTGCCCGTCGCCGGATCCGGAGCGGCGTTGTAGATCTGATAGTACCAGGCCATGCTGCCGCCCTGGTGGAACGTATTGTCGAGCGCCGGGACGATGCGGAAGGAGCCCAGGTAGAACGGAGCCACCTTCCCCTCGGCGGCGGGGGGAGACGCCTCGGGCCCGCGAAGCGCGGAGGAAAGAACCACCGTGCTCAGTTGCAGCGATTGGGAAGAATAGCTCGGCACTTCGAAAGGCTGGCGCACCATTCCCAGCTTTCCCGTCGCGGGATCCCTTACCCCTGCGAGCAGAGAGTAGCGCCCGGGATGCGCGCCGACGCCTGCTTGGAAGGTGAGCCAGACCGAATTCGGGTCCGAATTCTCCGGCTCCGCGGGGCCGAAGCTGTTGGCCGCCGCCAGGGTGATCGGCTTCATGTCCGAGGCGTAGGGAACCATCCTGGCGAAGACCACCAGAGGAGCGCCGCCGGCATCCTTGCGCGCCACGGCGAAGGTCAGCACGACGAAGCTGTCCCCCTTGGTGGCCTGGTAGAAATCGGTCCTGACCTGGAATGGAACGGCGGAAGGTAGAGCGTCGTTCAGCGCGTTGTCGTCCAGGATCTTCGATTCCTCGGTGGCCACCTCGGCGGGAGGCGCCATTTCGATCGCGGCCGGCATCTCCTGGGGCTTGGGCTTCGGTGCATACAGCTCCGCGGCCTTGGGGCCGAGGCCTCGCAAGAATTCGTTGGCGGCGATGATCTGCTCAAATCCTTTCCGTCCCAGGAGGAGAGGATTTCCTCCGCTCCCCGTGCTGAACTGAACCGTAAAAGTGCTGGGAGTGACGTAGGGGACGTTCTCATACACCCAATCCATCGTCTTGCCGGGGTTTGGCGTCTTCGTGGCTCGTCCCAGCAGAAGGTAGACCTGTCCGCGGTCGCTAATGGCTCCTGGCTCGGTGGTTTGGGGAAAGAGCCTCTCCGCCTCCGCCACTCGCTTCCAGAACAGGTCGGCAAACTCGTTTTCGGGAGTGCCGGGCGTCGGATCGCGGTGCGCCCAGAAAGCCTTTACGAAGGCGGATATTTCTTCATCGGTCTTGAGGGCCTTGAACTGCTTTTCTTCCTCGGGTGTGAGCAAGCAGCGGACGGGACCTTTGATCCATTTGCGGTTAGGCTGGTCCCACTGCTGCCGGAGATCGGCCGCCAGAAGGATCTGGCAGGCGCACAGGACTCCCGCCAGGATGATGAAGGCTCGCCGGATCGACATCTCCGCTTCCCCTTTTTCTTAAGGACGTCGGTTCGAGGCCGACTCTTGGGTCGATCGTGGGTGTCTCGGGGTCGAAGCCCGAGACGGAAGCTCAAAATTATAAATGTCCATCCCGGGAAAATCCACGCACTCCTGCGCGGATTAGCGCACTCGGAACGCGGCCGTGCCCGTGACGATCCCTCCCCCGATCCGATCCTGTCCCGTCACCGTGAGAAGGTACTCACCGGGCGACCAGTGCTCGAGCGGGACAAGATACGCGTGCGCCGGAGCGGAGCTGTCCATAAGGACGACCGGCTTGCCCAGCGTGCGGTAGATTCCTCCCACCCGCGAGGCGACGCTGTACTGGATGTCGAGGTGGACCTTTCCGCCGGAGGGGTCGTTGTGCGCGTGATAGATCTGGAAGTAGAACCCGAAATTGGAGCCGGCCGCAAAGGTGGCCTCCAGCTTCGGAACCATCTTGATCTGGCCCACGGCAAAAGCCCTCCCTCGATCCTCCGGAGAAAGTTTCCCCAGCTTCTCGGCGAGCACCGGCCCTGCCATCGCCAGATCGTCGCCCCCGAAATCCGGCACGCGGACGTGATCTCCCGATCCCCCCATGCGGGATCCGATACGGGCTCCGAAGTTGATGTGGTAGTCCCCGGGCGGGATCACGCCTCGTACTTCGTACAGCCGATGCTTCACTCCTTCGATCTGCTGGGTCGGCGCCTCGTCGGAGAGCTTGCGTCGCGCCGAGAACTGATAGGAATGCTCGGCTTCATTCACTTTCTGCAGCGTCCCGAAGATTTCCAGTTCGTCCCCCGCGGGAAGGTCGCTGGGGGAATCCAGCTCGGGGATGCCCAGCGTCATGAGGGCGTTCGTGCCTCCGCTCCCTTCCAGGAAGACCATCTGAAATCGCACCGGAATGACCCCGAAGAACTCGGAGGTCCTCACGCCGCCGCGGCCAAGCGCCGACGCATCCATCTTTTCGAACAGGGAAGCCTGACCCCAGGAGAAAAGGTCGTCTCCCGCGCGCATCACCGAGTTGAACTCGCGGATCGGCCCGAGAGAGGGACGCACTGCCCCGGAACGAGTTTGGTCGACATTGGGATCGGACCACATGCCCGGCAGCTCTAAGCGAAAAGTCGAATTCAGCTTGCGCGAGAGAACGAATTCACCGGCCTCGTCCCGGACAAACGTCACGGTCTGTGCTGAATCGGCGCGGCGATCCGGAAGGCTGCGATAGACCCACTCCACGGCCCCTCTCTGCCCGAGGCGCGGGCCCAGCGGAGCGTCGCGATTCACCGCGTCCGCTACATGGGTGGGATCGAGCTCCGACACGGAGGGAAGGTTGTAATTCGTGATCTCGTCCGGCGGCCCCAGAAGGATATAGACGCGCCCCCGATCGGTGCGCCACCCCGCCAGCGTCGTAGCTTGGAACAGCTCGTCCGACGCGCTGACCCGCTGCCAGAAAGTTTCCTCGGCGAGGTTGCCGGGAGCGTAGGGATCGGCATCTCGAGCGGCCCAGAAGCGCGCGATAAAAGAGGCCCGCTCCGGGAGAGTGGAAAGCGAGCGGTACGCCTTCGTCTCCTCATCCGTCAAGGCATACCGGACGGGTCCCTGCCACCAATCCGGGACCGGGCGGTTCCATGAGGATCGCTCGCGTTCCGGCGTGAAGGACGCGGGTGAAAAGGAGAGGGCGACCAGGACGGCGAGGACCAAAGGAGAGAGAAGAGTCATGAACGGACCTCCAGCGGCAAGCTTTCTGAAATCGAAGAGGAGTCTACTCTCCGGCGGCTGTGACCCGGGCGAGTCATCGGACCTCGAAAGTCGCAGAGGCCGCGGCGATGTCCCCGCGGACGCGGTCCTCCGCCGTCACGACGATCAGGTAGTCGCCCGGGATCCATGCGCTCAGAGGGAACGAGAAAGCGTGATTCGGGCGGGACTGGCCGCGCACCAGGACGGCGGTTCCGCTGGGACGATAGCTCCTGTGCTCCCTCCGGAAGACTTCGTAGCGGAAGTCGAGATGCGTCCGGCCTGCATCGTCGAGTCCCGCGGCGTAGGTCTGGAAGTAGACACTCAGCGACTCTCCGGCGGCGTACACCGGCATCAGCCTCGGCGACACTCGAAAGCCACCCAGATCGAAATCCCCCGATGGCGAGTCGGCATGCAGCACGGAGAATCGATCCGCCAGGATGGGGCCTCCAATGGCCAGAGAGTTTTCCGTGAGATCGGGGACGAGGATGCTGGATTCCGTGCGGCCCGCTTTGGAGCCGACACGCGCTTCCAGGCTGAGGCGATACTCCCCTGGAGCGACGACTCCCGAGATTTGAAAGAGGCGGCACGCGTCGCCGGAAATGCGCTGGAGATCGAGGTCGGAATCCGAGCTCTTCTCGGCTCCGAACGAAAAGCGGGGGCCGAAGCCATCGCGGGGTCCCAGGGTTCCTGTAAGGGAGACGGGGACTCCGGGGAAGCCTTCGCGCAGCAAATCCTCTTGAGGCAGGGCCAGCGTGACGAGCACTCGAATCGATCCGTTGGCGTTGCGCAGGTAATCGACGCGATGCCTCAGCAGGAGATTTCCATAAATCTCCTGGCTGGTCACGTGGGTCGATGCGAGGGCCGGAGGAAACGCCTGGAGCAGGAGGAATGCCTGGTCCATCTCCAGCCCGCGGCCTCTCGCCAGATCGGTGAAGGGCGCCAGATTCGAGAACTCCGTTCCGCGCGGGATCTTGCGTGCGGCGCCTAATGGATCCAGCCCGCCGCTCAGGAGTCCGTCGTACGCATTGGGCACAGCCGGATGATCGGGGCCGGCCGCTGCAAAAGGCCGACTCACGGGATTCGCCACCATGCCTTCCCGCTCGGCCGTCGTCGAGAACCCAGGGGCGGAACCAGGGCGCGCGGGGAGGAAGGTGTTGCCGGCAAGCCGGTAGTTCTCTCCCTGGTCCCGAACGAAGGTGTAGGAAAGATTTCCCGGGGCTCTGGGATTCGGGAGGGCGCGATACAGCCAAACCTGGAGCTCGGGACCTCGATCGGTGATTTCGTTGGGCGGTCCCAGAGTGATGTAGACCCATCCACGATCGGTTTCCCATCCCTGCTTCGAGCCCAACCGGAAGGAATCCTGGGCCACGGCGACGCGAACCCAAAAGTCCTCCTCCGACCGGTTCCACGGCTTAGAAGGCTCCGGGTTGCGGCTGGCCCAGAAGCGCGCGATGAAGGACGAACGCTCGGCGGGATTCCGAAGGGAGCGATACTGCGCGGTTTCCTTGGCGGAAAGACTGTAGCGGACGGGTCCGTCGGCCCATTCGGGAACGGCTCGGTTCCAGATCGCCCGCGCGTCACGGGCCGAGCTCGCCAGGAGGTCACCCGAGAGAATCGGGGCCAGCAGCGGAAGGATCGCCGCTTGGAGAAGCGAGGGCTTCACGGGACCTCCTTGCTCGGAGGGACGGTCCGTACCTAAGATGCACGGATAGAGCGTATCTGAGCCGATTCTAGGAGGATGAAAGATGCCCGTCAAGGCTTTCTCCAGGCCCGGCGCCGTAAGGTCATCGTGCGAACGCTGAAGCTCCAGGTTCACTACCTGGGGACGCGATACCACGGATGGCAGGTGCAGCCCGACCGACCCACCATCCAGGGACACCTGGAGCGCGTGCTTGGAGAGCTTTTTCAGGAAGGCGTGCGAGTCATCGGGGCCGGGAGAACCGATGCGGGAGTGCATGCCCGGGGACAGATCGCCAGTCTGACCACGGCTTCGACGATACCTCCGAGAGGCATTCTTCGGGCGGCCAACGGCCGACTCCCCGAGGACATCCGGATCGTGTCCGTCGAAGAGGCCCCGGAAGGATTTCACGCTCGCCACGACGCGCTGGCCAAGGACTACGTCTACCGCTTCTCATGCGCCGAGGTGCTCTCTCCCTTCCTCGCTCCTACCGTGGAATCCATTCGCCCCAAGCTTTCGATCGAGCCGATGGCCGAGGCGGCGGGTCATTTTCTCGGCGAGCACGACCTCTCCGCCTTCTGCGGACCCGAGGGGCGTCTCAAGAACACCCGAAGAGAGGTGACGGTTTCGCGAATCGCCGCCGAATCGGACGAGGTCTGGACCTATGCCATCCGGGCCAAGGGATTCCTCCAGTACATGGTCCGCACGATCGTGGGGACGCTGTTGGAGGTGGGGAAAGGGACGATCGCCCCCGACGCGATTCCTCGGATTCTGGATTCCCGCGATCGGAGCCGGGCGGGTCCGACGTCTCCCGCCCGCGGCCTCATGCTGGAACGGGTCACCTACCCTGGCGAGTCAGGAATTCTTGCGACCCCTGGGGGGGTGTGATAGCATCCGGTTTCCACGCGTTTGGCGCCTCCGGGGCAGTTTCTGATGATCAATCTGGAAGGTTTCATCGAGAAGGGCTCGGAAGAGGAACGCCTCGTCCAAAGCATCGACCCCGACCGGCTGCCGAGACACATCGCCATCATCATGGACGGGAACGGCCGGTGGGCGCGCGCCCGGAGCCTTCCCCGCGTCGCCGGCCATCGCGCCGGCATCGCTTCGGTCCGCGACGTGGTCGAAACCGCCGCGCGCATGGGGATCCAGGTTCTGACTCTCTACGCCTTCTCCGTCGAGAATTGGAAGCGTCCCCGGCGGGAGGTGGACACGCTGATGGATCTCCTCAAGGAGTTCCTGAATCGTGAGCTCGCCACCTTGATGAGGAACAACATCCGCTTTCAGGTCATCGGTCGATTCGACGAGCTGGCCTCCTCGGTCCAGAGGGAGCTGCGGCACGGAATCGACGCCACCTCCGCGAACACGGGGCTTCTCTTCAACATCGCTCTCTCCTACGGCGGCCGGACCGAAATCGTCGACGCTTGCCGGAGGATGCTCGAGGACAAGTTGCGCGGGAAGGCGGCCTGGGAAGAGATCTCGGAGCGGGTCTTCGAAGGATATCTTTACACGGCGGGTCAGCCCGACCCCGATCTCCTGATCCGCACCAGCGGAGAGATGAGAGTCAGCAATTTCCTGCTCTGGCAGATCGCCTACGCGGAGATCTGGGTCACGGAGACTCTGTGGCCCGATTTCAGGAGAAAGCAGCTCCTGCAGGCCATCGTCGACTACCAGAAGCGGGAGAGACGGTACGGCCGTATCTCGGACGAGGCTGCGCTTTCCCACGCACCGGCCAAGATCGGGGCCTAATTCCCTTGCCCTCCCACTAGAGCATGAATCGCATCCTCTCGGCGGTGGTGTTCCTGCCGATCTTCTACTTTCTGGTGCGACGACCTCCCGTTTATTTCGCGGCGCTGATCGCCATCGCCTGTCTCATGGGCCTGATGGAGCTGTACCACTTCGTGGCGGGAAGCGGATTGAAGTGCCGGCGCTGGGTCGGGTCCGTGCTCGCCCTCGCCATCCTCTACACGTTTTTCGAGGATCGCTGGTCCCTGGCCCCGGCCCTGGCGGCGGGAGTGACGATCATTCCCATCCTCTCTCTCCTGGGAAGCCGTCATTCTCTCGAGGGGCGACTGCCGGCGGACGCCGTGACGGTCTTTGGGGCTCCCTTTCTCGCGGTTCCGCTCGGGTACTTGATCGGATTGAGGAAGCTGGGGGGCGAGCTGGGCGGGGATTTGATCTTCTTCCTCTTCCTGGTGGTGTGGGGCGGAGACGCCGCGGCTTACTACATCGGATCCAGGACCGGACGCCACCCGCTCGCTCCCAGGATCAGCCCCAAGAAGACCATCGAGGGAGCCGTCGCGGGTGTGCTGGGAAGCATCCTGGCGGCCCTTCTGGCCCGTGCCTGGTTCTTCCCCCAGCTGCGGCGCGAGGACTGTTGGATTCTCGGGGCCCTGCTGGCGCTCTCCGGCATCCTCGGCGATCTGGTCGAGTCGATGTGGAAGCGTGGAGCGGGCGTCAAGGACAGCGCCACGCTGGTGCCGGGTCATGGCGGGATTCTGGATCGCTGCGACAGCCTTCTCTTTGGAGGGCCGATCCTTTACTATTACTTCCTTCACTGGATGGGGTAAGAATCCGGTGCGTCGCTTCGAGGGGTAGCGCAAGCATGCCCGACACCATCAGCGTCGCCATCCTGGGCAGCACCGGCTCGGTGGGCGCGCAGGCCCTGGACTTGATCGCCCGGTTCCCCGATCGATTCCAAGTCACCGCGCTCGCCTCGGGGTCGCGCCACGAAGCATTCATCGAACAGGTAAAGCGCTTCCGGCCTCGCGTAGCCGCGCTGGCGCGGGAAGACCTCCTGGCGCCTCTCAAGGCGGCCTGCGAGCCTCTTGGAGTCGAGGCGCTCGTCGGAGAGGAGGGGCTCCTGCGCGTGGCGACGCACCCCGATGCCGACCGGGTCGTCTCCGCCATCGTGGGAGCCGCTGGACTGGGTCCCACCCTCGCCGCCCTGCAGGCCAGGAAGACCGTGGCCCTGGCCAACAAGGAGAGCCTGGTGATAGCCGGGGAGCTGATGCTGCGCGAAGCCGAAAGGAACAACGCGCTCCTCCTTCCGGTGGACAGCGAGCATTCGGCGCTCCACCAGTGCCTGCGCGGGGAGAGGCGGGAAGAAGTCCGCCGCCTCATTCTCACCGCATCGGGAGGTCCGTTCCGTCAGTCGAGCCTCGAGGAGATGGAGGCCGCGCTGCCCGAGCAGGCGCTGCGGCATCCGACCTGGGAGATGGGCCCGAAGATCACCATCGACTCCGCGACGCTCATGAACAAAGGCCTCGAG
>DASYRY010000251.1:0-3810 GCA_036004025.1 Candidatus Polarisedimenticolia bacterium
CGGCGCGAGCTGATGCTGGGACCCTTCCCGGAGCGAGAGGATATCCCACGCCGCCTGCACGTACCATCCCTTCATCCGCTGCCCGATCGAATCACCCGAAAGCGGAAGGAATCCCAGGAGCTGATTGATCTCAGCGGTATCGTCCACCTCGACGCGTGCCCACAGCACTCTCCCCTCGAAGCCGCGCCATGCGTACTGGGCGTGAAGGTCCAGCGTCTCCACGGTCGCGTCTGCCGCCATCTGGCCCTGATCGGAATCCCCCCGATAGGCCGCGACTCCCGCGACGAGGCCCGGGACGCGTGTGACATCCAGTCTTCCGGTCCAGGCAAAACTGTTCGCCAGGGATGCCGAGCCTCCCTGCCTTCCTTCGCGAAGCCCTTCCTCGCCAGAAAAGCCGGCCGCGTCCAGGCCGGCGACCAGATAGACCCGGTAAGCCAGCCATCCGGTCTCGCCGAAGACACCCGCCCCATTCTCCCTCCAGGTGGTGGGAAGAATGAGGCTCTCCACTCCCGGTCGAAGCACGCCGGCGAAGGTGGTCGGCTCGTGCATCTCGTTGAGAATCCCTACCGGAATGAGCAGCAACCCGCCACGGACATTGAATCCTTTCTTCACGAGAAAATCGAGGTAGGCGAATTCGACCGAGACTTCTCCCTTCTCCTCGTCTCCTTCGCCGGTGGTGGCATGCTCGAACTCAATCTCCGAATTGAAGAGGATCCGATCGCTCCATTTGTATCCGAAATAAAAGACGGCGCGCAGAAGATCCAATCGATCGTCGGCCCCGGAGGGAGCTCCGGAGTCGTCCCCTCTCGAGAAGTCGCGGTAGATCATTTCGCCGTAACCGCCCAGCGAGACTCCTCCCTGGACTCGGTAGACCTTGGAAGCGGCGGGGCCCAGACCGTGCTCGGAGCGGTCGGCGGAGGGAGCCGCCGCTTCTCCCATCCGGAGTCGCTCGATTTCACGCGTCAGCGCCTCGATCTGCTTCTCCAGCTCTGCGATCTTCGAGCTCGAGGACCCCGTCCCCTCTCTTCGCAGCTCCTCGATCGCGGCGGCGAGCTGCTTGAGCCTGGCCTCCAGATCTCTCAGTCTCTGCTCCGTATCCGTCCTCGCGGCATCACGGGCGGGCGCTTCCGGCGAGGCCGGCGCATCGGCCACGCTCGCCAGAAGTCCTCCTCCCGAAATCGCCAGCGCCAGAATGCCTGTGCTTACGAGCTGGATGCATCTCCGCATGAACGCTCCTGTGATGGCCCGATCCTCGGGCGGTGACCAACCAGAATTCTCCATGAGGCGGCCGCGCCAGGGAGCCGCTCAGGTGCAACGCCTCTTGCCGCCTTGACCCCGGCTCCAGGTAAACGACCAGGACGTCGCTACGACCGCGAGCCCAGGCTTCTCCTCTCGCGGGCCCCATAACGAAAAGGGCCGTGGAAAGCGCGTCGGCGGCGGTCGCTTCGGCTGCAAGCGCCGTGGCGCTGAATCTTCCCGCCACGGGGACTCCCGTCTCGGGGTCCAGAATCTCGCCGGGACGCTCCGAATTGCCGCTGGTGGCCGCCGAGACATCGCGCAGCACCAGCTCGAGCGCGGGATGACCGCGATCCCGGGGATCCGCCACGGCGATCCGCCAGCCCGGCTCTCCGGGAGGCGAGCCCAGCGCCAGGATCTGCCCTCCCGCATCCAGCAGCGCGGCTCGGATTCCTCGTTTTTCCAGCACGGCGGCCGCCCGATCGAGCGCAAACCCCTTGCCGATTCCGCCCAAATCGATCCCCGTTCCTCGTGGAAGGAGCACCGAGCTCTCCCGGACTTCCAGGCGCATTCGCTTCCATTCCCTTCCGGGAGCCGCGTGGGCACCGGGCGGAGCGCCGCCTCGGAATGCCCGCGTGAAAGGCTCCAGCGCAGGATCGAACGCACCATCCGTGATGCGGGCCCAGCGCAGCGATGCTTGCAATACGTCGAAGAGCTCGCGACCCACCGGGATCGCTCCTCGTCCTGCGCGCGCGTTGAGCAAAGAAAGCTCGCTGTCCTTTCGCCAATTGCTGAGAAGCGATTCGAGATGCTCCACCTCGTCCAGCGCCGCTTCCAGCGATTCCCCTACCTCCCGGGCGTCCTCTCCCGGAGCCTCGAATCGAAAGATCGTCCCCATGAGATAACGGGCTCGGATCACGGATGGGGCACGCAAGGGATACCTGCTCGCCGTGGAGGGAACAGCGAGAGCGATCAGGAGCGCGCCGCACGCAGATCTACGTCGGGAACCGTCGAACGTGAGACCTCCCGTCCGCCTGGATGCGCGCGGCCGCGAACCGTCGCGGAGGTTTTCCCATCGATTAAAATTGCGACTCAGTCTCAATTAGCCTGCGGAGTCTAGCTTTGCACCCTTTGCCCTGTCAAGCGAGGAAGAGCGTGGCGCCCAGGATGCGAGCTGCGATAGACTGCGCGCCATGTCGAGAGAACCGCATTTGGAAAGCGTGCCACCCTCCAAGCCGGCATCGCAGTCCCGCGTCACCATGACCGAGCTGGTAATCCCCGAGGACACCAATCCCCAGGGGAACATCTTCGGCGGGCGCGTCATGGCGCTGATCGACAAGGCGGCGGCCATCGTCGGGCTCCGGCACTCGAGGACCCAGGTAGCCACGGCCTCCGTGGACAGCCTGACCTTCCACTCTCCCATTCGCCTGGGAAGCATCGTAGTCATCGAGGCGCGATTGAACGCCGTGTTCCGCTCCTCGATGGAGGTGGGTGTGCGGGTGGAGTCGGAGGAAGTCCTGACGGGCAAGCGTCGGCACACGACCACGGCGTTCGTGACCGTGGTCTCGATCGACGCCGCGGGACGTCCGCTTCCCGCTCCCCCTCTCCTGCTGGAAACCGAAGAGGACCGACAGCTGGCTCGGGAAGCCGAGCGGCGCCGAGCCTACCGGCTGCACGGCCGCGCCGAAGCTCCTCCCGGTTAACCGGTCAGGATCTCGAATTCCTCCACGTGGAAGGTCGGGACGGCATCCACACGGACTTCCCCCTCCCTACCGGCCCCCAACGCTTCGAGGAACGAAGGCCGGTTCCTCTCGATCTCCTCCACCACCGAAGGGTGGGCCCGGACGACCCAGCGGGCCTCGGGAGCCAGCGTCACTGATTTCTTCAGCTCGCGTTGAATCTGGAAGCGCAAGGTCGGGGGATTCCGCAGGCGTCCCGATCCCCGGCACTCCGGGCACGGGCCGCACAAGACACTCTCGATTCCCTGGCGTATCCGCTGCCGCGTGATCTCGACGAGCCCGAATTCGCTGATCTGCAGGACCCGGCTGCGAGCCCGGTCCGACTCGAGCTCGCGCTGGAGGGCCTGGGCGAGCGTGACGCGGTTCTTCTCCTCCATCAGATCGATGAAGTCGATGACCAGGATCCCTCCGAGATCGCGCAGGCGGATCTGGCGGACCACCTCCCGCGCCGCCTCCAGGTTCGTGATCAATGCCGTCTCCTCGAACCGGGTGCTCCCCACGAATTTCCCGGTGTTGACGTCGACCGCCACGAGGGCTTCGGTGGGATGGATGACGAGGTAGCCTCCGGAGGGGAGCCAGACCCTTCTCCTGAGTGCTCTCTGGATTTCCTTTTCGATGCCGAAGGTTTCGAAGATCGGTTCAGCGCCCTCGAAACGCTCCAGCCGGGGCTCGAGGGAGGGGGTGTGCGCGCGCACGAATTCACGGCATCGCTGCAGCGCCGCGTCGTCGTCCACCACGACCCGGCGCACCTCCCCGGTGAAGAGATCCCGGAGAATCCTGAGGACCAGATCCGCCTCCTGATGCACACAGCTCGGAGCGGATGCGCTTTCGGATC
>DASYRY010000252.1:0-6739 GCA_036004025.1 Candidatus Polarisedimenticolia bacterium
TCGAAAGGCTCCCCTGTCGCGCGGACGCAAACTCGTAGATGTAGGTGAAGTCGAGACGGCTGAAGGTGCCGAGGAGGCGCCCGACTTGCAGGCTGCCGCCGTGCCCTTCCTGGACGGCGTTCCGGAAGTCGCTCGTCCGTCGGAACAGACTCGCCCCCAGAGTCCAGGGTCGCCCCAGGAACCAGGGCTCGATGAAAGAGAGAGAGTACCGGGACTGACGGCCGCCAAGCTGGAAATAAGCCTGGAGAATCTCCCCGCGGCCCAGGAAATTGCGGGTGGCATAAGATCCGGACAGGAAGGCCCCGTTCAAGCCGCTCACACCGCCCCCGACCTGGACCTCGTTGCGATTTGCCTCCTTGCCCTCGATCACGATGTCCACTTTGTCTTCACCGGTCCTGGGGCGGATGCTGGCGTCCCCCGCGATTTGCCAATAACCGAGCTGGTTGATCTTTCTGAGGCCAAGGCGAAACTTCTTCAGATCGAACAGATCCTCCTCGCCGACCGGAATCTCCCGCCGCAGGACCTTGTCGCGCGTGGTGGTGTTTCCCGCGAACTCCAGCGTATTGATGCGGTACTGCCGATCCTCGTTGATCTCGATCTTGAGGTCGGCTACGTGTTCGCCCTGGCGCTCCACCACCTGGTTGGCCGTCACGTAAAAATACCCCTTCTCTCCGTAATCCAGCTGGATGCGGCCGAGACCCTGCTTCACCGCCCCGTCGTTGAAGATCTGTCCCGGCTTGACGGGCACGCGCAGCAGGATCTCTTCCTGGGTGAAGACCTTGTTGCCTTCCACCGTGAGGGATCCGATGGTGTACTGAGGCCCTTCCTGAATCGGCACGGTCACGAAGATCCATTTCTTCGGGGTCTTGGGCTCCTTCGCGGGCTTCTCCGTGGATTCCTTGGAAGCGACCGCCGTGCTCTTCTTCCTGGGTTTGGCCTTCTCCTTCGCCTCCCTCTCCGCCTTGCGGACCGCCTCCTTGGCCTCCCGCTTGGCTTTGCGGGCGCTCTCTCTCGCCGCCTTCTCTTCCCGCTTCTTGTTCTCTCTTTCCTCTTTGGCCTTGCGCTTCTGCTCCTGCTTCGCGGATTTGGGCGGAGCCTGCCCGGGCAGGAGCTCCACCACCTCGGGCTTCACGTCGACGTCCAGATATCCGCGATCCAGGTAGGCCTGCCTCAGGACCCTCGCATCCTCGTCGAACTTGCCCGGATGGTAGAGGTCCTTCGAGGTTGCCCAGGTGAGTAGCCCTCGCTCCTTGGTCAGCTTCATGACCTTCTTGAGCTGCCGGTCGGAGAAAACCGTGTTTCCGACGAAGTCGATCTTCTTGATCTTGGTCTTGCCTCCCTGGTGCGCGACGAACGCGACGCTCTGCTGCCCGGGCGCCACCTCCTTCATCTCCACCTTCACCTCGGCGTCTAGGAATCCCTTCTGGCCCAGCATGAATTTCAGCGTCTCCTGGGTCTTCCGGATCCGGGTAAAGTCCACGGGCGAGCCCCGCCGGACATCCGCTTTCTGCTCCTGCAGCTTTTCGTCGATCTGGGTCGTCGTAAAGGCCTTGATGTTCTTGTATTCGACGTCCGCCACCAAGGGGCGGTCCTGCACGTGCCAGAGGACGATTCTCCCCTTTTCCCCTTCGCGGACCTCGAGCGTGATGTTATCGAAGAGGTTGAGGTCCCAGAGCCTCAGGAACTCCTTGCGCAGCGCTTCCTCGTCATAAGGATCCCCCTCCTTGATCGACATCTGGCTCACCAGGGCGGAGGTGGAAATGCGGACATTGCCGTCGACGACGATTCGCTCGATGGTCTCGGTCTGGGACCATACCGCGCTGACGCAAACCAAAAGGGTGAGCGTCGCCATGACTTTCGACAAGCCACGCCTCAGCATGCCTGGCAATCCCTGCGTTTCCTCACGGGGCCTGTTGAGGGGGATGGGTCCCGCCGGCCTCACGGAAGGGTATTGATTTCCAGAGCTTCCCGGAAAGCCAGGTGCTCCTGGTCCAGGAAAATCTCGATCTCCCCCTGGCGGGGCAGCGTGCCCAGAATCAAGCTCTCAGACAGGGCGTCTTCGATGTGCTTCTGAATGGCTCGCCGAAGAGGCCGGGCGCCGTAGGATCGATCGGCGCAGGTCGTGGCGATTAGCCAGCGATAAGCAGGGTCTTTCATCGTGAGGGAGATCCCCCTGTTGGAGAGTCCCTCGTTGAGCTGGCGGATCATCAGCTTGGCGATGGCCAGCAGATCGTCGTCCGAAAGGCCGTCGAACACGATGATCTCGTCGATGCGATTGAGGAACTCCGGGCTGAGGGCTTGCTTGACCTCCCGCATGACCAGCTCGCGTCGGTTGCGATATTCCACCTGGGTGTCCGCGCCGGAGAACCCCAGCTTCGGGCCTTTCTGGATCAGGGAAGATCCGATGTTCGAGGTCAGTATGAGAAGGCTGTTCTTGAAATCGATCGTATCGCCGTAGGCGTCGGTGATCTGCCCGTCCTCGAACACTTGGAGGAGAATGTTCAGGACATCCGGATGGGCCTTCTCAATCTCGTCCAGGAGGACCACGGAGTAAGGCTTCCGCTTGATCCGCTCGGTCAGGAGCCCCCCTTCCTCGTATCCCACATACCCCGGGGGTGAGCCGATCATCTTCGCCACGGCGTGCTTCTCCATATACTCGGACATGTCGAAGCGAATCATGGAGCGCTCGTTCCCGAAGAGAAACTCCGCCAGGGTTCGGGCGACTTCGGTCTTCCCCACCCCGGTGGGTCCGAGGAACATGAACGATCCCACCGGCCGCAGCGGGCTCTTGAGTCCGGCGCGAGAGCGGCGGATGGCCCGGGACAAGGCTGAGATGGCTTCGTTCTGTCCCACGATCCGCTGGTGCAGGGTCTCCTCCATCTTGAGGAGCTTCTCCATCTCCTCCTTGCGCACCGAGGCCAGCGGAATTCCCGTCCACTTCGAGATGACCTCTTCCACGTCATCCCGCGTCACTTCCAGCACAGTCTCCGTTTCCTCCTGCTCCCGCCGGCGGCATTCTTCATACTTGCGGCGCAGGGCGAGCTCCTCATCGTGATGTTTCACCGCATTCTCGAAGTCCTTGCGGAAGAGGTAGGTTTTCATGCTGGAGACGGCCCGCTCGATCTCCTGTTCCATCTCCCGCAGCTGCTTGTAGGAGGCGCTGCGATACAACTTCACCCGGGCGCCGGCCTCGTCGATGACGTCGATGGCCTTGTCCGGAAGGAAGCGGTCGCTGATGTAACGACTCGATTGATACACCGCCTGAACCAGGGCCTCATCGGTGTACTTCACGTGATGGAACTTCTCGTAGCGCTCCTTGATGCCGAACAGGATCCGCACCGTCTCCTCCTCGCTGGGAGGCGCGATCTTGATGGACTGGAATCGGCGGACGAGGGAGCGGTCGCGCTCGATGTGGCGATGATATTCCTTGGGGGTGGTGGCGCCGATGCATTGCACCTCGCCCCGCGACAGCGCCGGCTTGATGATGCTGGCGGCGTCGAGAGAGCCCTCGGCGGAGCCGGCCCCGATAAGGCAGTGGATCTCGTCGATAAAGATGATGATGTTGTCGTTGCCCATCAGCTCGGAGAGGATCCCCTTGAGCCTCTCCTCGAACTGACCCCGGTACTTCGTGCCCGCCACGATCAGGGAGAGATCCAGGGCAAGAATCCGTTTGCTTGCCAGAGAAGATGGCACTTCTCCCTGGGCGATCCGGCTCGCCAGACCTTCTACGATCGCCGTCTTCCCGACCCCCGGATCCCCCAGCAGCACGATGTTGTTCTTCCTTCGCCGGGAAAGGATTTGGATCATCCTCTGGATCTCTGCGTCCCGGCCGATGAGAGGATCGAAGACTTGCCGGGTCGCCATCTCGCTCAGATCCCGGGAGAACTCGTTGAGGAACGGGGTCTCCTTGATCTTCTTCGGCAAGGAGCGCTCTTTCCAGACCGCGACCGTGTCCTCACGCACCGCATAGAGCCTCATCCCCTTCTCATGAAGCGCACGGCCCGCCGCCGAATCGTCCACGCGAAGCAAGCCGAGGAGCAGGTGCTCGTTCCCCACGTAGGGATGGAGCAGCCGCTCGGCCTCTTCCTCGGCATGGGAAAGAATGCGCTTGGTTTCTTCGCTGAAGGGGATCTCGAGAGCTGTGGAGATCTTTTCGCCGGAGGGACCCCGGGCTTCGAGCTCCGCCTGAAGCAGCTCGATATTGATGTTGGAGCGACGGAAAATCTCTCGCGTGATCTCGTCGCCCTCCTTGAGCAACCCCAGGAGGAGATGCTCCGAAGCGATCACCCGGCTCCCCATCTGGCTGGCCTCGTAGCGGGCGAGAAAGAGGATTTTTTTGGCGCGTTCGGTGTACTTTTCAAACATTCTCGCCCTGCCGTTTCTAGGCTGCGGTCCGTCCGGATGTTGCAGTGGCATTATAGCTTTACGGCGGGGGATTCCCAACCGAATTTGTACCGGCTCCCGGACAGGTCGCGCAACACTCCCTCCTCCAGGACGCTCACCCGATCGCAGCGCTGCGCCAGGCGCTCGCTATGGGTCACGAGCACCGTCGCCGTGCCCCTGCGCGAGGCGGCCTCACGGATCAGAGCGAAGACCGTTTCGCTGGATTGAAAATCCAGGTTGCCGGTCGGCTCGTCCGCCAGGAGCACCGAGGGGCCCGCGGCCAGCGCGCGCGCCAGCGCCACCCGCTGCTGTTCCCCTCCCGACAGCTCCGCGGGCCGGTGGGACAGCCGATCGCCCAGTCCAAGCTCCTCCAGGAGGCGCCGCGCCGTCTGACGCGCTTGCGAGGTGGGATCCCGCCGGATCAAGCACGGGAGCATGGCATTTTCTTCCGCCGTGAACTCCGGGAGCAGGTGGTGGAACTGGAACACGTAACCCACTTCACGATTGCGGAAGGACGCCCTCTCCTCCGAGGAAAGGGCGGCAATATCGCGCCACGAGAGCAGGATGCTTCCCGAATCGGGGCGATCGAGGCCTCCCAGGAGGTGAAGGAGCGTGCTCTTGCCGGCTCCAGACTCCCCGACGATCGCCACCATTTCACCCCTCGCGACGTCGAGCGAGAGACCCCTCAGCACGTTCAGCCGGCGATTCCCCGAAGGGAAGCTCTTGAGCAGGTCGCGCGCGCGGATCGCGGGCTCACTCATAGCGCAGCGCTTCCACCGGATCCAGACGGGCCGCCTGGCGGGACGGATAGAGCGTGGCAAGAAACGCGGCCAAGAGCGAAACGCCACAGACCATCGCGACGTCCAGCGCCCGGATCTTGAAAGGGACGTAAGGAATGTAATAGACCTCGACGGGCAGCTTGACCACATGATAGGTGTCGAGCCACCAGCACAGACCGAGGCCAATCAAGCACCCCATCGCCGTGCCGAACACACCGATGACGGCGCCCTGGGCCATGAAGATGCGGCGGATTCCGGAGGGGGGCACGCCCAGGGCCAGGAGCGTCCCGATATCACGGAGCTTCTCCATCACCATCAGGATGAGCACCGTGATGATGTTCAGGGCCGCCACGACCACGATCAGGCCCACCGCGATGCTCATGAGCAGCTTCTCGAGATTCAAAGCCGTGAAGAAGGTTCGATTCATGGCCACCAGGTCGTTGACGATGTAATCCTTCCCCAAGCGCCGCTGGGCTTCGTCCCCGACTTCCTTCATGCGGGAAAGGTCTTCGAGTCGTGCCTCGACGACCGTGACGGCTCCTTCGAGGGCGGAGAGCGACTGCGCCTCATGAAGCGAAAGATACGCTCGGGTGGAATCGTAATCGTAGAATCCCGAGTCGATCAGTGCCACGACCTTGAACGGGCGGCTCTTGGGCACGGCCATGAAAGGAGTCATCTGCATCTGCGGGAGAACGACCCGGACCCGATCTCCCGGCGCGACTCCGAGCGAGGCCGCGAGGTCCTTTCCCAAGGCGATGCCCGGGAGAGAGTCTCCCGCCTCCCGCGTGAGCATCGAGAGATCGCCGGACGAGACTCGATCCGCGAGATCGGTCACCTTCCTCTCCTCCGCCAGCTGGACCCCTTTCAAGACCACGCCGGTTCCCCCGGGATTGAGATCGCTCACCATGAGCCCCTTAAGGAAGACTACGGAGGAGGCCGCGGCGACGCCCCGGATGGAGCCCAGGGTCCGGAGAACTCCCTTCGGGTCCTGGATCGGTTTTCCCGGCCAGCTTCCGAAGATGGTCAGGTGGGCGTTGGCTCCGAGAATCTTCTGGCGGATGTCCTGCTGGAAACCGGTCATGAGAGCCAAGGCGATGATGAGGGCCGCCACGCCCACGATGACGCCAAGAATGGAGATGAGAGAGATGACCGAAACGAAGGTCTGCTTTCGCTTGGCGGTGAGATAGCGCAGCGCGATGAAGAGCTCGTAGGACATCAAAGGATCGCGCCCGGGGACGACGGCCGCCTCATGGAGCGCTGCCGTCGGCTCTCTTGCGGGGTTCGCGCTTCTTTCCACTCCAGGAACCCGTGACCGGTGCTCCATCGGCGATGATACGGGTCATCCAGCTGCCTTTCACCGACTTCAGGTCCGACGTGACCTGGCCTTCCAGATCGGAAATGGCCCCCAGCTTGCTGTCGATACGATGAAGGACCAGCTTGTTGTTGATGAGAGTTCCCTGAAGGCTTCCGCGATAGCCGCCTTCGTGTTGGTATTCTCCCTCTACGATGACGCCGGTCTGGCGAAGCGTGAAAACCGCCTTGTCGTTGCTGGGAAGATACACGATGTCCCAAACCCC
>DASYRY010000253.1:0-3464 GCA_036004025.1 Candidatus Polarisedimenticolia bacterium
ACGGCGTCTCGGCAGGGGAAGCTCTCGATGCCGTTGACGAAGAGGCCGTAGAGGATGAAGACGACGTCGGAGATGCTCACCCGCTTGTCGAAGTTGGCGTCGCCGCGGGTGAAGAAGCCCACGATCCCGATCGTGCCGCCCTCCAGGATCGGCTGGGCTGGCACCACGCTCGTGCCGTCGAGCACCGTGAACTCGGTGTAGCGGACGGGGTTGCTTCCAGCCTGCGGAAGGAAACGGGTCGTCAGGTCCCGCGGCCCGGCGAAGGTCTCGGCGCGAAAGCGCAGCCGCGCGATCAGGGTCTCCTCGGGAATGTCGATCGTCTTTTCGAGCGGTGGACTCGCGTCTGCCCGCATCGCGATGGAAAGCAACGTGTCGAAGCGCTCGACGATGACGCTGTCGACTTTGCCCTCGAGTGGTGTTCCGGCGAGGATATCGACATTTTGATCCGCTACAAACGTCAGCGGCACCTCCAGGACAAGGCTCAGGGCGGCGAGGGGCTTGCAGCTCCGGGCGAAGACTTGGATCTCCACGTCCCGCTCCGGGCGGGTGGCGACGTCGGCGATCCGGACCCGGGAGCTGGTATGGATTTTGGAAACGAAGGCCCGTTCGGTGTTTCCCGGGAAGCTCGATTGGAAGGCGCCGGCCGTGGTGGGAAAATCCGTGCAAACGGTGGACCCGGTCACGACCACGTTTCCGCAGGCGTCAAGGGCAACGTCAAATACCTTGTCGGTAGCCGATATACCTGGCCTCACGGCGCCACCCAGATAGGTGGCATAAACGCTCGTCGGTAGGGTCGGTGTGGTATCGATCAGAGCCACGAAACCGTCCCTAGTCCCCCCGAGTGCTCGCTGGCCAGCCTCCGGAGAATCTGGAAAGTTCGTCGAGGTGGTGTAGCCAGCCAGTGCGACAACGCCCGGAGAACGGGTCGACGCCACGGCCAGTGCGTAATCCCCCTGCGACCCTCCCAGAAGCGTCAGGGAGAGAAAATGTCCGTTCGATCCGTCGAATACAGCGAGAAATGCGTCGTCTGAACCAAGCACTCCAATGGCGCTAAACGGTTCGGCAAAGGCCCTGCTGCCGGTCCATCCGGCGACGAGCACTCTCCCTGTCCCATCGATCCCGATATCGACGCCGTCCTCAAAACTGGAGCCACCGAGATAGGTGGAGAAGAGCAGATCTCCGCTTGGCGACAGCTTGGTCAGGAAGGCGTCGCGATTGCCGTTGAACGAACGGTCATGAGCCCCGGGCGTGGTGGGGAAGTTCGGGCCACTCACCCGGCCGGTGACGTAGGCATTGCCGTCGAGATCGCTGACGATGGAGAAGCCGTCGTCTGCCAGACTCCCTACAGTCACCCCGTCCGCCCCAAGATAGGTGGAGTAGACGGGGCTGGTGGGATCGGCGGGGTCGATTTTCGTCACGAAGGCGTCCCTGTCCCCGCGAAGCGACCCCTGCTCCGCATTCTGGACCGGGAAGTTGCTCGAGGTCGTCACCCCGGTCAGGTAGATGGCCGTCCCCGCATCGAGGGCGACGCCCTCGGCAGAATCCTGTGCGGAACCACCCAGATAGCTGGAATAGAGGAGTTCGGAGCCATCGGAGTTCAGCATCGTCACGAAGGCGTCCTGAATTCCGCCGCCGTACTTGGGTTGAAGCGCCGTCAATTGAGACGCAGGGTAATTGCCGGATTCTGTCGAACCGGCGATGGCGATGCTCCCTGTGACCGGATGGAGCGTGGCACTGTTAGGGTGCTCGGTACCGCTTCCACCCAGGTACGTCAGGAACTCCGCGCTCCGGCCATCGGGGGCGAATCGGGTGACCAGCACATCCCATTCGCCACTGAAGTCGGGCTCGAACCCCGCCTCCGCGATCGGCAGGTTGACGGATTGTGTCTCAGCCACGACAACGACCTGGTCGGTTGAGGTCACCAGGACCGCGCGTCCAATGTCCTCGCCTCCTCCTTTGAGGAACGACGAGAACTCGAGCCATGGATCAATCACGGAGGTGGATTCAAGACTTATTGCGACCCCATCGAAGGCGTAGGTCTTCCCGTCCAGCAGGCGATAGGTGGCCGATAGGGGCCTGCGGACACCATCGCGGACCTCGTAGACGAGAGGCCGCGATTCCCGCAGAGTCCCAAAGGACGTACTCACCAGCAGGGCGCCATCCTCCGTCAGATCGAGGGAGTCGACCCCTCGAAAGGCGACCCGGATCTCATCGGGGTTTCCGCCGGGGCGGACGATGAACTCCTGCTCGAGATCCAGTCCGGAAGCGAAGATCCGGTAGTCGATGTTAGGGTAGAGGTCACGGAGGATGACCTCCGAGTACGTTCCCACGTCCGTGCACCACGACGCTGGATCGTTGCCGAGGAAGTAATGCACCCTCGTGGAAGAGGGACCTACCCCCCCGGCCTCGGAGTCACGCCGTGCATCCAGGAAGACCTGACTGAAGAAGAGCCTGTCCTGAACCGGGGGTCGCCGATCCGGCGGCCGCTCCCAGCGCCGAACTGGGATCGAGATTTCTGGCCCCACTTCGCGCACGAGGTCAAAAACGAGCCCTTGGCGGGTTACCCAGAGGGTTTGCGCTCCGGCCCGCAGCGCAAAGAGGACGCGCGGGTCGAATTGCCCCAGGTTTTCGACGAAGAAAAGAGGCGAGGGTGGCCGTTCAAGAATGGTCGAGAGGGGCTCGATCTCCGAGCGGAGTTGACCCAAAAAGCCAACGACGACCCAGATTTCGACTACCGCGCTACGCCATCGGATAGCCCTTGCCTGTCGCAACCTCGTTCTCCTGACCCAATGGACATACTTGACCGGCGCTGACTCTCTGAGGCCTAGCGCCCTCGATTCCGTCGACAAGGTAGGTAAGCCGGCGAAGACTTCTTAGGGGACTTTCTTGGAAAGCTGCGAGAATGTTCCCTAAGATCCTTCGCCGGAGTTACCCTCCTGAGTGGAGGGCCGGGACGGGCGCTCCGGCCGAAGGTCCGGGAGGCAACAGGACCATCGGGCGATATGGATGCCAGCGCAGTGACGGCCGAGGAGAGACCTTCACCGGATGCGGTGCGTGCCGCACGAGAGCGCTTCGAGGCGCTCTGCCAAAAGTATGGCGAGCGAGCCCGGCGCTTTGCGCGCCTCAAGCTCAGCGCGGCTCTCCGCCGGCGGATCGATAGCAATGATCTCCTCCAGGAGGCGCTCCTCGACGCATCGCGGCTCTTTGCTGCCAAAGAAGAGCTTCAGTCGCTCGAGGGAGAGCAGTTCGTCCGCTGGCTTGCAGAGGTCATCCATCGAAAGGCGCGAAACCTCGCGCGCCATCACCTGGCGGCCAAGCGCCGCAGCGTTCGCCGCGAGCAGCCCCTCGACGTCGCGCACGCAGCTGCCGGCGGCCGGACGGCGAGCGACATCGCCATCACCGCCGAAGACCTGGAACAACTCGAGAGCGCCCTGGGGAGACTCACCCCGCGCGAACGAGAGGTG
>DASYRY010000254.1:0-9160 GCA_036004025.1 Candidatus Polarisedimenticolia bacterium
AACTCCGGCTCGACCCCCAGCCGCCGCAGCTTGCGGATTCCTTCCCAGGAAAGCTCCATGATCTCCTCGTACTTTCGCTGGATGCCGGCGTCTCGCCGGATGAGTGCGGGGGTGGCGAAGTCAGGGTCGCCGCTGAGGTGCGCCGCCAGGATGGGGCGCGAAGCGGGGGTGAGCCGGTGCCTCTGGTTCTGGGAATCCGCCGTGTGGCTGAGCCGCTTCCGAAAGGTGTAGTGGGCGTGATACAGGCTCCGGGAGAGCTTGGAGAGCGTGTCCAGGTTCAACGCCTCGCCGAGATACGCGTTGCGGGAAGGATCCATGACCCAGGCGATGGCATCGTCGTCCGACATGTCGCCGCGCGGAAAGCCCAATACCTCTCTCACCGCCTGGGCAAGGAGGGACTCGTTGGCGGCGGGGAAATCCACCAGCTTTGAGATCCGTTCCCCCAGCTCTTGATCGAATTCCTTGACGAAGCGCCGGGCGCGCTCCGGGTCTTCGTCCCGATGCCGTCCCGCGAGCGCGCGCCACTCCGGCGTCTCATCCTGCGGCATCGGCTCCTGCAAAATGACCCGGTAATCGGGCTCGACCTGCAACAAGGCCTCGACCATCTTGCCCAGCACCACGCACTGCTCCAAGGGCGCATCCTCCTGGAGCGCCATCCGGTAGCAGCGCAGCAGTGTCAAGCCGCTGATGGTGTGGTACAGGTAGGAGAATGTGGCCACGGGCAGCGCGTAGCGCGCCACCTCCTGGGCTTTCTTCTGGACTTCCTTGCCGTAGATCTCGCGGCGCTTCCCCCTCGCGGGAAAGCGTTCGTAGTATTCCGCCTCCACCAGGGGAATCAGGCTCCTGCAGAACTCCTGGTAAGCCGCGACCTGGGCTTCGACCGTACGCTCGTACACCGCCCTGGCCTCGCCGGCGAGAGGCGGGATGGCGTAGCTCCCGGGCTTCACCTCGACGTATCGCTGGCTCACCTGCTCGGAGTTGTAGAAGGGATGGCTGTGGAGGAACGACCAGAGAAAGTGGCGCGATACGTTGTTCAGCGTGAACTGGAAATGGGCGTGCTGAAGCGTCGTGTGATGTCCGGCCTCGTACAGGTCGCGCGCCAGCTGGTCCCTGCGCTGCCGCTTCCGATCCTTCTTCTCGGCCGGGAGGTGCTCGCCGCCTGAGACATCGTCCTCTCGGATGATTCCGTTCGCCGAATAGCAGGTCCGCGCCGTGGCCACCATGTTGTCGAAGGAACGATGGAAGGCCTGGGTGAGTCGCACCTCCGGCTCGGGAGAGAGAAAGCTTTCGCGGGGCCTCTCCAACAGCGGGATTCTCGAAGTCATAGGGGCTTGATTATAGAGGCGCCTGCTGGCGAGGCACAAGAAGGAAAACGCTCAGCGCCGCAGCAGGCGCGACGGGTCGAACCCGGAAGGGAGGGAGGCACGCTCCATGCGGACCACCATATCCGCGACGGCTTCGGGCGTCGGGTTGTCGGCCGCGATTTGCTCGATGAGCTCCTCGCCCCATCGAGGATGCAGGGAGCGGAGAATCCGCCTCAGGATCTGAACGTCGCTGGCCGCCGGATCTCGGGATCTCTCCCGCTCAAACGCGCGCCGGATCATGCGCTGGCGATGCGCACGACCCTTCAAGACAAGCTTCCACGCCCACGCCCCTGCGAGGACGAAGGCGAGCACGAGAGCCGTTCGAGGGGAGGCGTCAAGGAGGAGTCCCCAGCCCGCCAGGAAAAGGGCGCTACGGAGGGCGCGGTATCCAACCCGGAACCGGGGCCTGCTCAGGAGCGCGGGACGCTGGTAAACGGGTTTTTCACGTACGTGCTCGAGCCACAACCCCAGCGTCAGGAAGCTTGCGATGAGAACGAGGCCCAGGAGGGACTGCCAGAGCATCATGCCGGGACCGAATAAGCGTCACCAGCCGCTGTGGCGCTCTTGACTCCAGGGGTCCCCGTGCATGTGATATCCATTGCGCTCCCAGAATCCGGCACGGTCTCGATCCATGAACTCGAGGCCGTTCGCCCATTTGGCGCTCTTCCAGAAGTACAGGTCGGGCACCACGAGCCTCAGCGGGCCGCCGTGCTCCGGCTCCAGTGGCGCCCCGTCGTGCGCCAACGCGAACAGGACGCCATTCCCCATCAGGGACTCCAACGCAAGATTGGTGCTGTAACCGCCGTATCCGTGGACCATGACGAACCGTGCCGCGGCATGCGGCTCGGAAAGACGGACGACCTCCGAGGCAAGCACCCCTTCCCAGCGATTGTCGAACCGGCTCCAGCGCGTGACGCAATGGATGTCGGAGACGCGCTCGACCTTCGGAAGAGCCGTGAATTCTTCCCACGTAAGGGTCCTTTCGCGGCTCACGAGGCCCGAGATGCGGAAGCGCCAATCTCGCGTCTCGATCCGCGGGGCATCACCATACGTCAGCACCGGCCACTTCCGAGTGAGCGCCTGCCCCGGGGGAAGACGATCGGATTCGCTCTGACTCAAAGCTGCCTCTCCCTATGGGAAGACCCCAGGCATCTCGCTCTGGTCGCCCCCTTCGATGCCCATGAGGGGCAAGGGGTTTCATCGGGACAGCCCGGACCGTATCCCTACGGGACCGACCGGCATCTCAACACGCGGCGATGCTAGAATATCACCCCTTCGGGGGAGAGGCGCTCATGGTGGATGTGGTCATCTACACAAAGGAGTTCTGTCCGTACTGTGTCGAGGCGAAACGACTTCTGGATTCCAAGGGAGTGGCCTACCGGGAGATTCCGGTCACGGGAAGACCCGGTGTCGAGAGAGAGATGTTCGACCGCTCGGGGAGTATGACCGCGCCGCAGATATTCATCGATGGCGAAGGCATCGGCGGATCCGACGAGCTCCACGATCTGGAGCACGCGGGGGAGCTGGACCGCAAGCTCGGACTCTCCCAGGCCGCCAAGCCTTCTCCGGAGCCTACCCCGGCCGCCTCCGAGGTAGAGGACATCATCATCCTTGGCTCCGGGCCGGCTGGACTCACGGCCGCCATCTACACGGCTCGCGCGAACTTGAAGCCCCTCATCGTAGAGGGTCGAGGTGCGGGAGGGCAGCTCACGCTGACCACCGATGTGGAGAATTATCCCGGCTTTCCTGCCGGCATCCTCGGCCCCGAGCTCATCAGCCATATGCGCCAGCAGGCGGAGCGGTTCGGTGCCCGATTCATGATCGGCGACGCGACCGCTGCCGATCTGACTCGCAATCCTCTCACGCTGACGCTGGACGGCAATCCGGTCAAAGCCCGGGCGCTCATCATCGCGACCGGCGCCAACGCACGCCTTCTGGGGATCGAGTCGGAGCGCGAGCTCATCGGGCGCGGAGTCTCCACGTGCGCCACGTGCGACGGATTCTTCTTCCGCGGCAAGGAGATCCTGGTCGTGGGAGGAGGAGACTCCGCGATGGAGGAAGCCACTTTTCTCACCAAATTCGCTTCCAAGGTTACCGTGGTGCATCGACGGGACAAGCTGCGCGCGTCCAAAATCATGCAAGAGAAGGCGTTCCGGAATCCGAAGATTCAGTTCGTCTGGGACAGCACGCTCGTCGGCATCAAGGATGCGGCCAAGGGGAAGGTGGAATCGGCGATTGTGCAGAATCTCAAGTCAGGGGAGCGGCGTGAAATCCCCTGCGAAGGAATCTTCGTCGCCATCGGGCACGAACCCAACACCAAGATCTTTCGGGGCCAGCTCGAGATGGAATCCAACGGGTACATCCGCACCAAGGGTGGGACGGCGACCAGCGTCCGGGGCGTGTTCGCTGCGGGCGACGTCGCCGATCACGTCTACCGTCAGGCGATCACGGCCGCGGGCACCGGTTGCATGGCGGCCCTGGACGCCGAGCGCTATCTTGAACACAACTCCCCCTGACATTCCCGCACGTTGACACCCGCCCCGCCTTGGGGCAACCTACGCCAGTTTCGGACGCTCGGGCCCTCAGGGGAGGAGTTTTCATGCAGGAATCGAGGAAGGCCTACGTCGCGGAGGCGATCGGCACGTTTGCGCTGGTCTTCATCGGCGCCGGGGCGATCTGTCTGAATGAGTACACAGGTCGCAGCCTGGGCCTGATCGGCATCGCTCTGGCGCACGGGCTGATCCTCTCCATCGCGGTGTCGGCGACCGCGGCGATCTCCGGCGGCCATCTGAATCCGGCCGTGACGTTCGGATTCCTCCTGACAGGAAAGATGAGCCGCAACGAAGCGCTCAGGTACGCCGGCTCCCAGCTGGGAGGGGCCACTTTGGCTGCTTTCTTCCTGCGATGGATCTTCGCCGAGCACGTCTGGAGGGCCGCCGACCTCGGCACGCCGGATCTCGCTCCGGACGTGACGACGGGCACCGGAATCTTCCTGGAAGCCGTCCTCACTTTTCTTCTCGTCTTCGCGGTCTGGGGGACGGCGGTGGACGAGCGCGCCCCCCGGATCGGCGGCTTCGGCATCGGAATGACCCTGTGCGCCTGCATTCTCGTCGGGGGACCGCTTTCCGGCGCCGCCCTGAATCCCGCGCGTGCCTTCGGTCCCGCGCTCGCCTCGGCCCACTGGAGCAATCACCTCGTCTATTGGATCGGGCCTTTGTTGGGCGCCGGGACCGCGGCGTTCGTGTCGGCCAACTTCCTGATGAAGAAGCAGTAAAAGCCTCGCCCCGGGTCCGCGTCATTGATCCCCGCGTTCCGGTGCGCTAGGATTCGTTTCCGAAAGCAAGATGCGGGCGGCGCAGATATAGCTTGCGCCCGCGTGTCTGCTGGCGCTTAGGAGGACTTATGAGTCCCATACAGACGCGCGGGTTCGCAGACGCTCCCGTTACCCAGATGCACTACGCCCGCAGGGGAGTGGTCACCGAAGAGATGCGATTCGTGGGTGAGAGGGAGAAGACCGATCCCGACCTGATTCGCGCCGAGGTGGCCCGCGGCCGTCTGGTCATCCCTTCCAATGTGAACCACGACAAGCTTGAGCCCATGGGAGTCGGCCTCGCACTTTCGTGCAAGATCAACGCGAACATCGGCAATTCCGCGGTCTCTTCCGACGTGGGAGAAGAGCTTCGGAAGCTGGAGACGGCGGTCAAGCTCGGAGCCGACACGGTGATGGACTTGAGCACCGGCGGCCAGATCGATGCGATCCGCGAAGCCATCCTTTCGCATAGCCCGGTGCCGGTCGGGACGGTGCCGATCTACCAGGTGGTCGCGGAGCTCGAGTCGATCGAAGAAATGAACGCGGACGACCTCGTGAATATGGTGGAGCACCAGGCGAAGCAGGGAGTGGATTACATGACGCTTCACGCCGGAGTGCTCTTGAAGCACCTTCCCCTCGCACGGAAACGGATCACGGGCATCGTGAGCCGCGGCGGCTCGCTGCTGGCTGCCTGGATGATGGCCCATCGGCGGGAGAATCCCCTGTACGTCCATTGGGACAAGATCCTGGAAGTCTGCCGGCGGTATGACGTCACCATCAGCGCCGGGGACGGCCTCCGTCCAGGTTGCCTCGCCGATGCTTCGGATGCGGCGCAATTCGCGGAGCTGGAAACCCTCGGTGAGCTGACCCGAATGGCCTGGGATCGAGATGTCCAGGTGATGATCGAAGGACCCGGGCACGTCCCCATGGATCAGATCGCCATGAACGTGGAAATGCAGCAGCGCGTCTGTCACGAGGCGCCCTTCTACGTGCTGGGCCCGCTGGTCACGGATATCGCGCCGGGCTACGATCACATTACTTCCGCTATCGGTGCCGCGCTCGCAGGACAGGCCGGGGCGTCGCTTCTCTGCTACGTCACACCGAAGGAGCACCTGGGCTTGCCCAACGAGCACGATGTGAGACAGGGGGTCATTGCCTACAAGATTGCCGCCCACGCCGCCGATGTCGCCAGGGGGCGTCCTGGAGCTCGGGATCGGGACGACGAGCTGTCCCGGGCGCGCTTCAACTTCGATTGGGAAAAGCAATTCCAGCTGTCGCTGGATCCCGAGACGGCGCGCGCGATGCACGACGAATCCCTGCCTGCGGAATACTTCAAGAGCGCCGAATTCTGCTCCATGTGCGGGCCGAAATTCTGCTCCATGCAGAGCAAGTACCGTCTCGACGATATCGAAGCGGTGCTCGCCGAGCACGAAGCTGCGTCCAAGAAAGATCCTCATCCAACCGGGGATTCCCCGAGGCCTGCCGGGAGAGTTCCGGAAACCTTGCCCCTGGTGCCGCGGCATTGAACGCCCGGACCGGATTGAATAATAAGTCCTTCTTCTTGTTGCAGATAGGGCGACGCTAGGTCAGACAATCTCCGGGCCGCAGAGGTACCCT
This sequence comes from Candidatus Polarisedimenticolia bacterium, assembly GCA_036004025.1. Taxonomy (GTDB): domain Bacteria; phylum Acidobacteriota; class Polarisedimenticolia; order Gp22-AA2; family AA152; genus AA152. Next base: position 6,292 of record DASYRY010000254.1, read on the forward strand.
TGCAAGCCCGATGTTTCTGTTATAATACGCTCCCTTTTGGCAGGGCTTGGCCGATCGTGATGCGTTCCAATGTTCCTCCGCCAGCAACAGGCTTGCTGGCGGCGTTTTTGACCGGCAGATCCGTCCCGTGACAGCGACCGAGAACCAAGGAAGGTGGTGGGAAGAGCACCCTATCGGGCACGGCTGTCTGGATCGCGTTCCGCTAACCCCCCCGGCATCTTAGGATCGACCGCCGGAGGATCTCTAACGTCACAGGAGGAGAAAAGATGAAACGGTCTTGGTTGGGACTCGCGGTGCTTGCCCTGGTTCTGGCGACCCTCGCGTGCGGCAAGCCGCCCCAGGCGGAAATGGACGCGGCGAAGGCAGCGATGGATGACGCTCAGGCGTCGGCCGAGAAGTGGGCGAGCAGCGAGTGGCAGGCGGCACAGAGCAGCATGAGCCAGGCGCAGGCGGAGGTAGAGGCCCAGAACCAGAAGTGGTTCAAGAACTACGACAAGGCGAAGGACATGCTCGCTCAGGCCAAGGCGGATGCGGAAAAGGCGAAGGCCGCCGCCGCCACCAACAAGGAAACGGCGAAGAACGAGGCCACGGCCGCGATCGCCGACGCCACCGCCGCGATGGAATCCGCCAAGACGGCACTCGCCAGCGCACCCAAGGGGAAGGATACCAAGGCCGATCTAGCCCTATTCCAGCAGGACTTGGATGGAATGGCCACGACCTTGGCTGAGGCCCAGACGGCCATGCAGAGCGAGGACTACACCACGGCGAAGGACAAGGCCAACTCGGTCAAGGAGAAGGCCACGAGCATCAGTGATCAGATCGCGCAAGCCTCAGCAAAGAAGGCGGGAGTCCGCAAGTAGTCCCGCCGGATGTGAACCGATGACACCCGGCGGTTCTCGCCTCTCCAGGCGAGGCCGCCGGGCGCTTTTCTTTTTGGCCCTCCTGTTCCTGTCACTCACACAATCGGCGTGCGCCACCCCTCCCCTGGTCGAGCTGTCACGCGTCCGATCCGACATCGAGCGCGCGCAAACAGACGGCGCGTCCCGCTATGCTCCCGAGGAGGTTCGCCAAGCCTGGGACATGCTCCGGGCGGCGCAGCGAGAGGTGACTCTTCAGTCCGCGAGATTCGAGTTCCGACGCGACTATCGAGAATCCATCTCCCTCCTCCAGCGCGCGCGGTTCTTTGCCGTTCAAGCGCGCAGGCTCACTCAGATACGGCGGGAAACATCCCGTCGCGACGCGCAGCAGGAGCTGGCTAAACTCGAGGACTCGCTGGAACGCTCGAGGGAAATCAAGAGATTCCTCACACCGCGTGACCCCGCCATCCACCGGTTGCTGGTAGGAGCCGGGATCGATCAGGAAGTCGCGCGGAAGAACCTGAAGGCCAGCGATTTCCCGAGAGCCCTCGAGACGGCCAAGAGTGGAAATGCCCGGGTCCGTGAAGCGGAGCAGCGGCTGCTCTCGTCCATGGTCCGTTTCACGTCCCATCCCGACCTGGCCGCCTGGCGAAAGTGTGTCGAGGAGGCAATCCGGCGGAGTCGCTCGCAAGCAGGCGCCGCCATCGTCGTGGACAAGCTGCGCCGGCGCATGACCTTGTATCGCGCGGGGAAGCCGACTCAGACGTATACCGTGGATTTGGGACTAGGTGGAATGGAGCGCAAGCTTCGGTCCGGGGACGACGCGACACCCGAAGGGCTCTACAAGATTGAGGAAGTCCGAGGCCCTGGGCAGACACGCTATCATCGTGCGTTCCTCCTCGATTATCCGAATGCTACGGATCGTAGGCGATTCGAGCAGGCGCGCCGGGAAGGGCAGGTCCCGCGCGGCGCGGATCCGGGTGGTCTCATCGAAATTCACGGGGAAGGTGGCCGCGACAAGGACTGGACCAAGGGATGCGTCGCGCTGACGAATCGGGAGATGGACCAGCTGGCTTCCATGGTGAGGGTGGGAACGACGGTCGCGATCGTGGGATACAACCCACAGGATCAGGAGAATCCCTGGTGAAGAGACTGCTTTGGGCGGCATGGATCGTCGTGCTTTTGGGGCTGGCGGCGGGCCGGATTCTCTCCCAAGATGAGCCTCCTCCTGAGGAGCCCCAGGAACAGAATCCTCCTCCCTCGGCCGGACCCCAGGAAACACCGCAGGAAGAGCCGGCGATAACTCCCGACGTTGCTGGAGAATCGGAGCCCCCAACGGTTCCGGATGTGCCGCCGTCGCCTCCCAAGCCTCCCAAGACCCGCCGATCCGTGTCGAGCCTGCCTGCCAGCCCTCAGCAGAAGCGCGATGCGCTGGAGGCGAAGCTGGAGGCGCTGGCTCCCAAAGGGATTTACCTTCTCATCGACACCGGCACCAACCACCTTTATCTCATGCGCAACCGATGCGTGCTGCGCGTGGCGCTCTGCTCGACGGGGAGCGGGCGATTCCTGCCCGATCCGCCCCGCAGGCGCGAGTGGACTTTCGACACTCCCAAGGGGGAGTTCAGAATTCAACGCAAGGTGCTCGACCCGGTCTGGAACAAGCCCGACTGGGCATTCATCGAGGAAGGTGAGGAGATTCCAAAAAAACAAGCCGATCGGCTCGCTCCCGAGGAGCTCGGAGACTACGCCATGGATCTTGGGGACGGCTATCTCATCCACGGAACGCTCTACGAGCGTTCCCTCGGCCTCTCGGTGACCCACGGCTGCGTGCGGCTCGGCGCGAAAGACCTTGAGGCGATCTTCAAATCGGTGAAGATCGGCACTCGAGTCTATATTTTCTGAGGCGGAGCCATGAGCCGAAGGGGAGCCCTTCTCACTGCCGCGGTCCTGGGACTTGCTCTGGGGGCGGCGGCCACCTTCGTGGCGGGAGGCAAGCTTCCCGGCTTGGCAAG
>DASYRY010000255.1:0-4945 GCA_036004025.1 Candidatus Polarisedimenticolia bacterium
GAGAGATCGACCGCAAGGGTTCCGATCTCGAAGGTGCTCTCGCGGTTGAACCCCACGGGCGCAGGGTAGAAGGAGGGTGTCATCGTGCGCACGACCACCTTCGGATCGAAGCTTGCCGCCTGATTGAGCGAGCGGCGGAACTCCAGCTTTGTATTAGGGGCGGTGAGGTCGTCGATCCCCCGCTCCCACATCGTGTAGACCTCGCTGTTGGGACCGGTCGCCACATAGCAGATCTCCAACGACTCGGTCGCGCTGCTCTCCAGGACCAGGGGGGCCGTCCAGCTCGCTCCTCCATTCACCGACTTGATCATCTCGATGCGCAGCTCGGTCGAGTCCCCCACGTTCCCGTTCACGAACCGGGTGTAGGTCATGTAGAGCGTGTCGGTGAGCCGGTCGCAGGTCATCCACTCTTTGTCCAGGAAGTCGTTCGTCGAAGCAATCGCGGCGGTCGGCAGAGTCCAGCTCATGTTGGCCCCCGAGACGGTGCCGACGCTCACGGAAAGCGCCGAATCGGTGAGGTTGGGGAAGTAGATGCTGGAGTAATAGAACTTCCCGTCTCCGCAGGCGGTCACCGACGGATCGCCCAGAAGCGTCTGGTTCAAGCCCGGGACCGGAAGCCCGCCGACGTCGGTGAAGGTCAATCCACCATCCGTCGAGAAGGCCACGCCGCTTCGCTTGGTGGGAGCCCCCGGGTCGAACTGGTTGAACCCGACCACCACGTTGTTGTCGAACACCGCGATGGCCGTCTCGCTCTGCGTCCCGGGAATTCCCGAGGTGACCTGGACTTCCGGGGAGAAGCCTCTGCCTTGGCCGCCGGGCGTCCCCTTTCTGGGGCCATGACCCGATGCGGCGCTGTTCTCGGCGAGCCGGAACGTCGCGCGGGCGCGGGCGCGAAGGCGCTCCAGGCGCTGCTGGGCCGTTTCCTTGGCTCGCCGTGTCCCGGGGCGGGCGCCGGCCATCGGTGCGACGGAGAAGAAGGCGAGGCAAATCGCGGCAAGCAGACAAGCGGATCGAAGCCGACCGGAAGGCACGTCCCCTCTCCATCAGGGTGACCCCCCTTGCAACGCCTTTGCAGCAAGGATTTCAAGGGAAGCGATTCAAGAATACAGCGGCGGCGAAAAGCCCGTCAAGACAGGACGCGGCCATCTCCGAGCTTCTTCCGGCGAATCCGGAAGAAACCCTTGAGCAGCTCCGAGCAGGCCCCGGCAAGGCACCCTCCCTCCAGGGGAAACCGGTGGTTGATGCCCGCTCCGATCCTGGGAAGATCAATCAGCGAAGCGGCTCCGACCTTCGGGTCGGCCGCGCCGAACACGCAGCGCGCGATGCGGGCCTGGACCATTGCCCCCAGGCACATCAGGCACGGCTCGAGGGTCACGTACAAGCTCACGCCGCCGAGCCGATGGGTCCCCAGCTTTCGGGCCGCGCGGCGAAGGGCCAGGATCTCGGCGTGGGCCGTGGGATCCTTGCGCCTCACGGTCGCGTTGCTGGCGCGGGCGACGACCACTCCCGCGCGGGCCACCAGGGCTCCTATCGGCACTTCGCCGCGACTCCCGGCGCCACGCGCCAGGCGCAGGGCCTGGCGCATCAGTGCCTCGTCCGGATCGGCGGGCCTCATAGCTCCGGACCGACCGCCGGAGTCAAAACCGGCGGAGCCTCGAAGATCAGCTTGCGCCGGAACTCCCGGCCCAGCAGCGCGAGGTTCACCACCGCCTGGACGGTGACGGTCACGACCGACAAATACCAGATCTCGCGAATCGCGAACCCGGGTCGCAGGGAGAGCAGGCTGGCCGGCAGCGCGAAGATCAACAGCCGCAGAGAGGAAGCCGCCAGCGGCGGCCAGCTGTTGCCCATGGCCTGGAACATCGCCGAGCTGGTGAAGATCAGACCCATCGCGATGAAATTCCACGAGATGATGCGCAGGTAATCGGCGCCGAAGGCGATGACCTCGGGCTCCGTCGAGAAGATGCGAATCAGGCTCTCCGGAGAGAGATGGCACAGCAGGGTGAGCACGAACATGACGCCGGTCCCGATCGCCGCGGCGGAGAAGAACGTCTGGCGGACGCGGTTCCCGAGCCGAGCTCCGAAGTTCTGCCCGGCCACGGGCGACGCTGCGAAGCTGATCGCCAGGACGGGCAGGAAGAGCGACTGCATCACCCGCCCGCCGATGCCGAAGCCCGCCTGGGCCGCCGCGCCGAAATGCCGGATGATCCCGTAGATGATCACGACGTAGACTCCCATCAAAGCGAACTCCCCGCCCGCGGGAAGCCCGATGTTGAGCATCGACTTCCAGATCTTCAAATCCGGACGCCATTGGGAGCGGTCGAAGGAGACGAATGTCTCCAGCTTCAGGAAATAGGCGGCGATGAGCAGCACCGCGACCACCAGCGCGATGAGCGTCGCAAGCGAAGCGCCGGTGACGCCCAGCGGATGGTGCGTCCCCCATCCGGCGATGAGCACCGGCGCCAGGATCATGTTCACCAGCACGGTGAGAACCTGGACGATCATGGTGGGCCGCACGATCCCGGTGCCCCGCAGCGCCGCCGCCATCGAGACCAGCGCGAACTGGGCGCCCAGCGCGGGGATGAACCAGAGCAGGTACTCCGACGCCGCCCGCGCCGTCGCCGGATCGGCCCCCAGCCACCGGCAATACACCGGCCGCAGCAGGAAGCCCCCCATGACGACTCCGGCGCCCACGATGAGGGAAAAGACGAACGACTGGTTGAAGATGAGCTTCGCCCTAGGCTGATCCTTGCGCCCGGCGGCGTGCGAGATGAGCGCCGTGGTTCCCACGCCCAGCATCTGGGTGAGCGCCAGCACCACGAGCATCAGATTGCCCGCCAGCCCGACTCCCGCGATCGCCTCCTTGCCCAGGCGCGAGACGAAGTAGAGGTCCACCAGGTAGTACATCGTCTGGAAGACCATGCTGACGGCGAGGAAGACGGACATCCCCAGGACATGCTTCGCCACGGACCCTTGCGTCAAGTCCTTCATGACCCTCCCCGGCTTCCAAGATGGGCTGCAGGACGGTCATTATATATCTCCGGGCCGCGGGAGCAGCGGCGCCGCCCCGGCAACCCCCCCCAAACTCGCTGAATCGGGAGCCGTAGATCTTCCGCTTTACGTTCACTCCTGCCGTATAATCCACCGCCATGGAAAAGAAGAAGTTCCTGTTCGTTTCGCTTTCGGGATTGATCGGCGACATCGCCTGGCAGGTCTTCAAGGAAGGCCACGAGGTGCGCTACTTCATCGGCTCCGAGAAGGACCGGGACATCTGCGACGGCTTCGTGCCGAAATCCGACGATTGGGAGAAGGACTGCAGGTGGGCCGACCTGATCGTCTTCGACGACACGCTGGGCCAGGGATCCAAGGCGGAGGCGCTGCGGAAAAAGGGAAAGGCGGTGGTGGGAGGAACGCCCTACACCGACCGGCTCGAGGACGACCGCTCCTTCGGGCAGGAGGAGCTGAAGAAGCACGGCGTGCCGATCATCCCCTACGCCGATTTCGATTCCTTCGACGCGGGCGCCCAGTACGTCCTGGACAATCCGGGGCGCTACGTCCTGAAGCCCAGCGGAGAAGCAGCCAACGTGAAGCGCAACCTCTTCGTCGGCGAAGAAGAGGACGGCAGCGACGTCGTCCGGATGCTGGAAGCCTACAAGAAGGCGCTCGCCGACGAGATCAAGGTGTTCCAGCTGCAGAAGCGCATCGCCGGGGTCGAGGTGGCCGTCGGGGCCTTCTTCAACGGGCACCGCTTCGTCACCCCGATCAACATCAACTTCGAGCACAAGAAGCTGTTCCCCGGCAACATCGGCCCCTCGACCGGCGAGATGGGAACCGCGATGTTCTGGAGCGAGCCGAACCGGCTCTACCAGCAGACCCTCATGAAGCTCGAGCAGAGGCTCGCCGAGGAAGGCTACGTCGGCTACATCGACCTGAACTGCATCGTCAACGCCAACGGTATCTACCCGCTCGAGTTCACCTCCCGCTTCGGCTATCCGACCATCTTCATCCAGCAGGAAGGGATGATCACCCCCGTCGGCCAGTTCCTCCTGGACATCGCGGCCGGGCGCGATCCCAAGCTCAAGGTGAAAAGCGGATTCCAGATCGGCGTGCGCATCGTCGTTTCTCCCTATCCCTTCGACGACGAGCCCACCTTCCAGGCGATGTCGAAGAACGCCGTGATCGCGTTCAAGCGCGGTGTGCCGGAGGAAGTACACATCGAGGACGTGAAGCTGGTGAACGGCCAGTGGCTCGTCGCCGGAACCGCGGGGGTGGCGCTGGTCGTGGTGGGACTCGGCTCGACGATGCGCCTCGCCCAGGCCCAGGCCTACGCCCGCATCAAGAACATCACCATCCCCAACATGTACTACCGCACCGACATCGGCGACCGCTGGGTGGAGGACAGCGACAAGCTGCACACCTGGGGGTATCTAAGATGATAGGGCGCCGACCCCTCTAGCTGCTCTTGACTATTCTCGCTGTGAATGATTATCATTCACGCAATGAATAACTCTACTTTGCCCCGTCTGGTAGCCCGAAGCCTCGGCGACCGCCTTCAAGTCATGCCCGCAGTCGTGGTGATCGGCGCGCGCCAGACAGGCAAGAGTACTCTGGCGCAGGACCTCACGCCGGGAGCGCGGCGCTACCTTTCGTTGGACGATCTGGACGTCGTGGATGCCGCCCGGCGGGATCCGAGGGCGCTTCTTGGCGGGCCCCAGCCCGTGACGCTCGACGAAGTGCAGCGCGAGCCCGATCTCCTCCGCGCGGTAAAGCGGGAGATCGATCGGCGGCGCACGCCTGGCCGGTTCCTGCTCACCGGGTCGGCCAACCTGCTCCTGATGCGCCAGGTCTCCGAGTCGCTGGCAGGCCGGGCGAGCTATCTCACCCTGTGGCCAATGACACGGCGCGAGCAGCGGGGGCTCGGCCGCTGCGGCCTCTGGGACGAACT
>DASYRY010000256.1:0-4498 GCA_036004025.1 Candidatus Polarisedimenticolia bacterium
CGTGAAGGAATTGCAGGCATCGAGCCCCCCCATCCCGAGAATGGTGCTGCGAGCGCGCGCCATGTGGGGAGCCGAAGCGTCGTCGCCGAGGAGCTTCAGGACGAAATAAGCCTTGGTCGTGGCGCTGGCGTCCGGGGGCCCGCCCGGATAGCTGGACCATCCCCCCTCCGGCAGCTGCTTGTTGCGTAGCTGATTGCCCGCCTTGCGGACCTTGGCTTCCGACCCTCGGCCAAGGAAGTACATCACCAGCACGTACTCCGACCCGAGAATCGTGTCTCCCTCCAGCTCGCCGCGCCAGTGACCGTCTTCGGCCTGGAGGGAAAGCAGGTGGCGTCGGGCGGCCTCTATGCCCGCAAGAAGTCGTGCGGAGTTCTGTTCCGAGCGCGCCTCCGGCGGAGCCAGAGTAGCTGTAGGACGTGACAAGGCTTGATCCCCTCCAGAACCTCTAAATCTTACCAGCGTTTACGCTGTTAACGAAACAGGGTGCCACCAGATTCTCCCTTGGTCCCTGGTATAATCCCCGCCGTCGATGAGCGACCTCAAGGCCCGTATCTCCCTCACCGCACAGGGGCTATTCCTGAGCGAGGGGGTTGAAGGCGTCACCATGCGGAGGATCGCGGAGGGCGTGGGAGTCTCCGCCACCGCGATCTATCGTCACTTTCGGGACAAGGAGGAGATCCTCGAAGAGATCATCGATGCCGGTCTCGCGAGCCTCTCCAGCTACCTGAGGCCCGCGCTGGAGGCGAAGGACCCTTTCCAGAGGTTGAAGGGCCTGATCGACGCCTACCTCCGATTCGGCCTCGAGCAGCCGCGATACTTCGATCTCGCCTTTCTGGTCCCGGGACGGGTCATGCACCTCCCGGAGGAGCTGGAGCATCACTCCCGCGCTACGTTCAAGCTGGCGGTTCAGCAGGTGGCGCTCTGCATGGAGGCCGGGATCTTCCGCAAGGAAGACCCGATCGAGACCACGGTCTATCTCTGGTCGACGGCCCACGGGCTCGTCATGCTTCAGCGGATGAACCGGCTCGGAGACGACAAGGAAAAGTTCAGCCGTCTCTACAAGACGACGATCGAGCGCGCCATCCGCGGCTTGCGCGAGAAGGCCTGACGTGCCTCCGAGCCGGGCCGCTTCTTCGCACCTCAGGAGCCTGGCGCGCCTTCGGGACCGATTCGGCGGTGATTTCGAGAAGGCGAAGCTGAGCCATCTCGCCACGCTGGCGAAGTCCCGTCTCTCCAGAGCTTCCGAAGTTCTCCGGTTGCACGACTGTCTCTGCTTCTTGGAGGCGTATCCCGACAGCCCCAGGGTCTTCTCGCGGATAAATCGGATGCTCGAGGCGTTTCCCCGCCGCCCCGACCTGCTCCGGCATCGGAAGGCTCTCTCCGACACCGGCATCGCCGGCACCGACATCAGGTTCCGGTTCTTCGCTCCGACCGCGGTCTGGCTGGCGCGGCGATGGCCGTCCATGCTTCACGTGGATTGGCGGAGGCTCAAGCATCCTGAGCGTCTCGAGTCGCTCCTCCCGCTGCTCGTCCATTATGCGGAGACGCCGGGACTTGACGAATGGGATCTCGGACTGCGCGAATGGATCCGGATCCTCAAGGGGAAGCGCGAGACGGACGGCGCTTTCCTGGCGCGGCGTATCGACGGGCTCAGAGGAGATTCTTTCGTCCGGGAAAGCGTCTACGACGATCTCGATCTGCCGATGGTGCTGGTATCCGGCGCCGGCACTCCGTCGCGGACCCGGGCCCGGGTTCCGGGATCCCCCCTCGTCTTCGTGCGCCGGGGGCTGTCACGCGACCGTCCTTCCCTCCCTGGCGACGTCCTTCGGCGGCCCCTCGCGGTGCGGCCCCTCGAGAATCGACAGGCGCGAAGCATGATCGACCTGGCCCGGGAGTCGATGGTCACGCGGCAGCGCGACCTCGACATCTTTTCCTACGCGAGCCCGGCCGACGTGCGGCTCGTGGAGTGGGAAGACGGGCTGCAGCTCGCGTGTCTGGGAGCCGTGCCGGAACGGCGGCTTCTTCTGGAAGCGGTCTACGCCTTTCTCACGCTGAAGAATGGGGTGCCGATCGGCTACGTGCTGGTGAGCGCCTTGTTCGGCTCGTCCGAGATTGCCTACAACGTCTTCGAGACCTTCCGCGGCGCCGAAGCGGGACCGATCTACGGTCGTGTGCTGTCCACGACGAGGCATCTGTTCGGCTCGGATGCCTTCACCATCTTTCCGTATCAGCTCGGTCACGAAAACGAGGAGGCGATCCGATCGGGCGCGTGGTGGTTCTATCAGAAAATCGGCTTCAGGCCGAGAAGCCGCCGGGCGCTGCGGGTCATGCGGCGCGAGCTGGCGCGCATGCGACGCCAATCGGGGCATCGTTCCAGTCCCGCCGTGCTGCGATCCCTGGCGGAGCACAACCTGTATTACTTTCTCGGGAAATCCCGAAAAGACGTCATCGGCGCCGATTTCCTTCCCAACGTCGGGCTCAAGGTCTCTGAATACTTGGCAGGCAGGTTCGGATCGGACCGGGAAGAGGCGGCGAGAGTTTGCTCCCGTGAAGCGATGGCTTTGCTCGGGATGCGTTCCTTGCGCGGACTCTCCGCGGGGGAGCGGCAGGCATGGGAGCGCTGGGCGCCCCTGGCGCGGATTCTCCCCGGCGTTTCCCGATGGAGCTCTTCCGACCGGCGCGCCCTGATCGAAGTGATCCGCTCCAAAGGAGGCAGGCGGGAAAGCGATTTCGCCCTGCGCTTCGACGCTCACCGCAAGCTTCGCCAGGCGATCCTGCGCCTGACGGGATGGCGCTGAGCCCGCGTGCTGTCCGATGAGTCTTCAGCAGGGAATTGGCCTACAATCCTTTAATCATGCAATGGAAGAAGCTCCGATGGTTGGCGGTATTCGCCGCGGGGATGGCCTACATGGAGGCGGCCGCGGTGGTGTACCTGCACCGCGTTCTAGGCGTGACGGATCTGATCCGGGATATGGCGCCTTTCGATCCGCTTATCGCCCGGGTAGAGCTGGGGCGGGAGCTGGCCACACTAATAATGATAGTCGCTCTGGGATGGGCCATAGGCCGATCGGCGCAGGCGCGCTGGGGATTTGCCTTCTTCACCTTCGGTCTTTGGGACATTTTCTACTACGTCTGGCTCAAGGTGTTGCTCGGCTGGCCCCATTCCTTGTTGGAGCCGGACATTCTCTTCCTGATCCCGCTCCCCTGGTGGGGGCCCGTCTTGACACCCATCCTCATCGCGCTGCTGGCGGTCGTGGGAGGCGCGCTCGCGGTGCGGCAGGATGATCGAGGGATCCGGCTCCGTCCGGGTCCCGCGCATTGGGCGGCGTTCCTGGCGGGATCGCTCGCGGCTTTGTACGCCTTCATGGCCGATGCGATCGCGGCCCTGCCCGCCTCGGCCGAGGAGCTGGGCCGCCTCAAGCCCACGGCGTTTCCCTGGGCCGTCTACGGGGTCGGCTTCGCCATGATGGCCTGGTCGGTCCTCTCGTGCGTACGGGGAGCCCGGGCGCGCCCCCTTCGATCCAGCGGACAGCCGGCGCCGCGTGAGGCCTCGTAACCGCTCAACGTTGCCGGCGCGCCGGTCGTCCCGGATCTTCCTCCATCCGGCCGATGGGGCTTGGAGCCGGCGGCCGATTGTCCTATCCTCTCGCCCATGAACCTCGTGCGGCTCACGGCGCTTCTCATCTACACCTACGGAGCCTTCTCCTTCGGCGCCATGTTCGTCCTCTGGCTCCGGCAGATGGGGAAGTCGGGCTGGGGGGGCGAGCGCGACAGCGCCTCCGGATCGAAGCGCGCGGTGGAGTGGGTCGGAGGGGCCCTCACCCTCGTCAGCTTCCTCTGGTTCGTGGGGAGCCTGCTCTTGGTGCTCATCGAGCTCGACCCGCGCATCCGGTCCTGGGCGGTCCAGTCGATTCTGCTGGTACTGGCCTATTGCTTCCCTCCCTTGATTGCCCACACCACTTACGTGGAAGTACGCACCGACGGCGGAGGCCCCATTCCGCGGCGGTGGCGCTGGGCCATTGCCGCGCTCTATCTCGCGTGCGCTTCGGTGACGATCTTCTGCCTGCTCGGATTCTACGATGTCATCGCGCTCCCTCAGGGTGTCGCGGCGCGGACCGCCGGGGTCTCGATGGGGGTGTTCTTCAGCCTGGCGGGCGTCTACAGCGTCGCCTTGATCTCGAGATACTCCTGTCGCCCGAAGACGGTCTCACAGCGGACTTCCCGGCGCTGGTGGCTGGCGCTCTTCGCGATCCTCTTCGTGATGGGGATGCCCATCACCCTGGCCAATCTGGGGTGGCTGCAGCTCTCGGACTTCGTAGAGGTGGGGCTGCGCTCGCTGCCTCTGGCGTTTCTGTTCATTGGGACCTACTTCGGCAACCGCTTCGAGTTCTTCGATGTCTTCATCAAGCGCGGGCTCGCGCTGCTGGTCTCGATCATCTTCCTGACCGCCTATTTCGTCCTGGTGCCCTCGCGGCTCGAAAGGTTTCCGCTGGATTGG
>DASYRY010000257.1:0-1788 GCA_036004025.1 Candidatus Polarisedimenticolia bacterium
TGGAAGAGGAGAGCGAACAGGAGGAAGACCGCGACGAAGTCCGCGGAGTAGATGAGCATGAGCGTCGCGCTCTGTCCCGGCAGGATCACGCTCTCCAGGCTTCCGTCCGGAAGCCGCACCGCTCGATCTCCTCCCGTGAACTGGCCCACGACAAGAGTGAACAGGAATTTGAGGGGATAGACGTAGAAGAGGACGACGAAGAGCAGCGCTGCATTGAGCGCGAGAGTGATCCTATCCTGGAGGCCGTAGCGGCGGAAGAAGACGTATTGCCAGTACCAGACCCAGACCAGCACCGCGGCTCGTTAAAGGTGTGCGGCACTTCGAGGGAGACGACCAGCAGGGTCACGGCGAAGGCCAGGAAGGCGTCGCTGAATCCTTCGAACCTGGTGATTTCCTCTCCGCGCCACCGGAACGCCTCGGAGGATCCGAGCCCTTTGCGGGCCGCGGCCGACCGGAACGCCTGCATCCTTACCCCTCGCCGGAGCCCTCAGCGACGGCGGCTCCCCGCCTCATCGCGCTCCGCCTCGCGACGCAGCAGGTCCTTGATGGGTGCCGCCAGGTCGTTCCAGTGCGTGCCGGTCAACGCTCCGTGCCGCGCCTAGAGGAGGTTCAGGCTGGCCCCCGATTCGATCTCCCGGATTTTTCGGTAGGCCCTCACCGCTCCCATCTTTCGAAGCTCGCCTTCGTCGTAGACCCCGATGCCGTTGAGCCACCTCTCCGTGACCTTGCCGATGTTCCTCAGGCCGGAGAGCTCCGACTGCTTCGGCTTGTTGGGATGAGAGCGCGTCGCCATGGTCGGTTTGTCCGCGAGATGGGCAGACTATAACCCGGCCTCGAACGCGAGGGCAACAGGATGGGCGTGTTTCAAGCGTCCCCGCCGGAAAGACGCTCGCGGAATTGCCTGCGCCAGCCTGGAGAAAGGGCGGGAAGCTCCGAGGCTCTGCGAAGGATAGAAGGGTCGCTTGGCTCGAAATGAAGGGCTCGAACGATGTCGAGGACCGAAAGGCTCTCGGCTTCGCGGTATTCCAGGTGAATCGGGTCTCCAGCGCCGAGCTCCCCTTCTCCGAGGACCCGGAGATAGAAGCCGCTGCGGCCGCTCTCGAGGAAGCGGCGGGGAAATGCTTCCGAGTCCATGCGGGCCCCGAGCTTGTGGCAGGGGGTGCGGGGCTGGGAAACCTGCAGCCTCGTCGTTCCGATCCCATAGATGTCTCCGATCTCGACGCGATCCTCCAACAATCCCTCGACGGTCAGGTTCTCCCCGAACTGCCCGTAGGGGAAGTCCCGGCCCAGATCTTCTTTCCAGCGTAGGTAATGCTCCACCGGATAGGCGTAGACAGCCTTGTCGACACCTCCGTGGACTCTGAGGTCGGCCTGCCCGTCCCCTTCCAGGTTGAGGCTTCCGACCCTCACTCGTCCGCTCACGGGCTCCTTGAGGATTCCTGTCCGAATAAGCTTCCCGTGCCAGCGCATCGTTCTTGGCCGAGAGACATTCACGGAAATCAGCTTCATGGTGAACCCTAAGATGAGCCTCGCCTCGAGACCTCGTTGCGATGCCGGAACCGGCGGCTTCGATTCGCGCAACTTTCGGATCTCTTTCCTCCCGCGAGAGACCGCTGCCTACCGGCGGGAGCGCATCACGGCCCCCCGGCCGACTTGACTGGTTGCGTGCGAATCTCTTAACCTCTCGGGGCGAAAACTCGTTCTGTCTTGCCGGGTTCCCGCCCCCAGCCAAGGCACACACCGCAAGCGCTTCGACGCCGCGAGCCTCGGCCCGGAGCGAGTGGGATT
>DASYRY010000258.1:0-5240 GCA_036004025.1 Candidatus Polarisedimenticolia bacterium
CGTGCGCGCGGCGGCGCTGCTCGAGAAGTCGGGCGAGGCGTGCAAGTTCAAATTGATTGGGGATGGAGCGGAAAGAGGCCGGATCGAAGCCCTGGCTCAACAGCTCGGGGTGCGCGCGATGGAGTTCCTCGATGCACAATCCCCCGAGGTGCTGGCCGAGACGCTGCGCTCGGCGGATGTTTGTCTCGGCATCTTCGGCGAGACGGGGAAAGCAGGCCGGGTCGTCCCGAACAAGGTTTACGAGGCGATGGCGGCGGGTCGGCCCGTGATCACGGGAGATTCCCCCGCGGCCAGGGAATTCTTGAAAGATGGAGAGGACTGCCTGCTGTGCGAGCGAGGCAACCCCGAGGCCCTCGCCAAGTCGATTCGCACCCTCCGCGGCGACCCGACTCTGGCGAGGAAGCTGGCGGAGGGCGGGCGGCGAAGCTTCGAGGAGAAAGCTTCTCCTAGGGTGATTGGGGGCTGGTTGAAAGATCGGCTGTGCTCGAAAGAAGGGTGGCATGGCCACGTGGCGTGAACGGATTGCTGCTTCGGAGCGGAAGTGGGTGCTAGGGCTTCTCTTCCTCGCTCTGGCGCTGAGGGTCGGCTACGTCTTCACCCAGCAGCGTGGCTTCTATTTCGAGGACTCCATAGACTACGATCGGGCCGCGAAGTCCTTTCTCGAAACCGGCCACTTCGATTCTCGATACTATCGTCTCCCGCTCTACCCCCTGTTCATGGCCGCCAGCTACAAGGTCTTCGGCGAGAGCCTCACTCCGTTTCGATTGCTGCAGGCGCTGATAGGGACCGGCACCTGTCTCGCGGCATGGGCCATCGCCCGGAGTCTGTTCGGAGTCGCGACGGGATTTCTCGCGCTGGCCGCGGCGGCCCTGTTCCCGGTCCAAATCGTCCTTTCGGGCATCGAGTATCCGGTCGTCCCAGGGACGGCGCTGATCTGGCTCGTGCTCTGGGCCATCGTGGAGCGGAGTCGGGCAGGCTCGGGATCCACGCTCTTGCTGATGGGGGCCGGTTTGGGAGCGGCGCTGTCCTCATTGCTGTTCGAGGGCGGGCTGGTGCTCTCTGTCTTCCTCGTCCTGGTTGTGCTTTTCCAGGCAACACCGTGGAAAGCGCGCATGCGCGACCTCGCGATTCTGGGTGTCATGGCCTCGATCCTGCTCGCCCCGTGGGCTTACATGATGACGCGCGCGGGAGATTTCCGTCCCCTGGTGTTGAAAGCGGGCATCCATCTGCCATCCGCTCCGGGAGTCAATCCGCCTCTATGGGAGGGAAGCGGAGAGAACCTTCTCGAATCCAAGCTCTCGGGACTCGCCTCGAACCCGGAATGGACCCTCCAGCATTTCGGGCGGGAATTCGCTCATTTCTGGAACCCCTATCCCGACCGGCTCGCCTCCGCGAGCGTGGATTACCGGAAGGAGCAGCATCGGAAGGACTCGAGGATGGTCTTGGACAACTCCTTGGTGGGTGACTTGTCACGCAAGCTCTACGCATTCGTCTATGGTTCCCTCATGGTCGCCGCGGCGGCGGGGGCTATCGCGGCGCACCGCATGCCGGGTGCCGGGATCTTGGTGGCCTGGCCCGTGGTCCTAGGAGTCTGCTATTCACCTTTCTTCACTCAAATGCGGTACCGGATCCCCGCCGATCCCGCGTTCCTCATTCTGGGAGCTTATGCGGTGGAGATGACCATGCAAAAAACTCTTTGGCATCGAATCGTCTCGTTCTTCAAAGCGCTGTGGGAAGGCTGGAAGAAGATCGCCGAGAAGATCATGATCTTCTGGACCTTCGTTCTCCTGATGCTGCTCTTCGTCGTGGTGGTCGGGCCCATCGCCATCCTCATGAAGATCTTCAGGAAGGATCCGATGGAAGGACGCATGGCCCCCGGCTCGTTCTGGGCCATCCGTGATCGCACGCGGGAAGGGCTGGAAGAATGTCTCCGACAATTCTGAAAAGGGGAAAGGTTTGAACATCCTGGGCATTTCCTGCTTCTATCACGACTCGGCCGCCTGCCTCGTCCAGGATGGACGCGTGGTGGCCGCCGCTTCCGAGGAGCGATTCACCCGCAAGAAACACGACGAGGGGTTTCCCCATGAGGCGGCGCGGTACTGCCTGGCAGCAGGAGGGATTCAGGCGAAGGACCTCGATTACGTGGGCTTTTACGATAAGCCGGTCCTCAAATTCGAGCGGCTGATCTCGACCTACCTCTCGACCTTCCCTCGCGGCTTCGCCTCCTACTCGAAGGCAATGCCCGTCTGGCTGAAGGAAAAGCTCTGGATTCCATCCTTGATCCGCAAGGAGCTCGAGTACAAGGGGAAGATCCTGTTCACCGAGCACCACATGTCCCATGCTGCGAGCGCTTTCCTAGTCTCGCCCTTCAAGGAAGCCGCGATCCTGACCGTGGACGGTGTGGGCGAATGGGCCACGGCGAGCTACGGAGTCGGAAAGGACAGGCAGATCGACCTCTTCAAGGAGATCCGGTTTCCGCACTCGCTCGGCCTTCTCTACAGCGCGTTCACCTATTATCTGGGGTTCAAGGTGAACAGCGCCGAATACAAGGTGATGGGCCTCGCGCCGTATGGCGAGCCGAAGTACGTGGACAAGGTCCGGCAGCTCATCGACATCAAAGAGGACGGCAGCTTCGAGATGGACATGAGCTACTTCTCGTACCACCACGGTCTCAGGATGGTGAACGGGAATTTTTCGCGGCTGTTCGAGGGACCGGTGAGGAAGCCCGAGTCGAAGCTCGAGCAGCGGCACAAGGACATTGCGGCCTCGGTGCAGAAGGTCACCGAGGAGGTGATGCTCAAGATGTCCCACTACCTCCACCGCGAGACCGGAATGGAGAATCTCTGCCTGGCGGGGGGCGTCGCCCTGAACTGCGTGGCGAACGGACGGATCCTGAGGGAGGGACCCTTCAAGGATCTTTTCATCCAGCCCGCGGCGGGAGATGCCGGAGGGGCCTTGGGAGTGGCGGCGTACATCTACCACAGCGTGTTGGACAATCCGCGCGTCGAGTCGATGGAGCATGCCTATCTGGGTCCCCAATACTCGGAGAAGGAGATCGAGTCCGTCCTCGCGAAATACTCCGCGCCCGCCAAGAAGCTCGAGCGCAGCGAGCTGGTACAGGAGGTGGCCGCCCTCATCGAAGGCCAGACGGTCATCGGCTGGTTCCAAGGACGCATGGAGTTCGGTCCCCGAGCCCTTGGAAGCCGCAGCATCCTGGCCGATGCCCGGAATCCTGAGAACAAGGACGTGGTCAATCTGAAAATCAAGTTCAGGGAAAGTTTCCGCCCCTTCGCGCCGACCGTGCTGGAGGAGAAGATCTCCGAGTACTTCGAGATCGACCGCCCGAGCCCCTACATGCTCCTGGTGGCGCCGGTGCGCGAGGAGAAGCGGATCATCCCCTCGGTGACCCACGTGGATCACTCTGCAAGGATCCAGAGCATCAACCGGAGCCAGAATCCGCTCTATTACGATCTTATCAAGGAGTTCGAGACGCGGACGGGCGTGCCGGTGATCATCAATACGTCCTTCAACGTCCGCGGGGAGCCGATCGTCTGCACTCCGGAGGACGCGTATCGCTGTTTCATGCGCACCCACATGGACTATCTGGTTCTTGGCCCTTATCTTCTGGACAAGAAGGGACAGCCGGCGTTTGAAGAGGACAAGGACTGGCGAGAAGAGTTCCAGCTCGACTGAATCGTAACGACAAACAGCCCGGCCTCGGGGCACGGGCTGCCGGAGGAACTTCATGAGCTTCAAGGAATCCGTCAAGGAAAAAGTGCAGTTCTGGCAAGAGTTCTGGGCCTTCCTGAGGGTCCGGAAGAAATGGTGGCTCGCGCCCATCATCGTCCTCAGCGCCCTGCTGGGGATTCTCATCGTGCTCACGGCGGGATCGGCGCTGGCTCCGTTCATCTACACGATCTTCTAGAACGATTGCGCCAACGATGAGCCCCCTTATTCCTGGGCCCGAAGAGCCCTTGATCTGCGCTGTCGTCGTTGCCCGTAATGAGCAGGCGACTCTGGAGGTCTGTCTCAGGGCGATCCGGCGGGCGCTGGATTCCGTCGGCGGGGGAGAAATCCTGCTGGTGGACTCCGCCTCCACGGACCGCACGCCCGAGCTGGGCCTCCGAGCAGGCACCCGGGTCCTCTCCGTGCGCAGCGCGTCCCGGATGTGTCCTTCGGCCATGCGATACCTGGGCGCTGCGAAAACCCGATCCCGCTACATCCTGTTCCTGGACGGCGATTGCGAGCTGGAGTCCGGCTTTCTCCCGGTCGCCCTGAAAGCCATGGGAGAGGCATCTAGCCTGGGGGTCGTGGCGGGCCGACGGCGTGACTTCTATCGGACTCTGGACGGGGAGCTGGTTCCGGCGGAAGGCGAATACTACACGAAGATGCAGAGGGCACCCAGCGATCCGGGGTACGGAGGATGTGCGCTCTATCGCCGAAAGGCCTTGGAGGACGCGGGGTCCTTCGATCCTTTTCTCCGTGCGAAGGAGGAGCAGGATCTGGCGCACCGGATCCGCTCGGCGGGCTATCGAACCCAGGTGCTTCCCATTCCGATGATCCGCCACATGACGGTCCCGCGTGAGAGCGCGAGACGTCTCCTGCGGTCCCTGAACCACGGGTTTTTCGTGGGTCGAGGCCAGGCGACACGAAAATTCATTGGCCGGGGGGAGTTCCGGGCCGCGTTCCACGGTCTCGAAAAAGTTCTCTTCCTGTTCGGATGGCTCATCCTCGGGATCGCGTGCCTGGCCGCCTGGATTCAGGGTGTTCGCTGGCCGCAGGCGCTCTGGCTCGTTGTCAGCCTGGTCGGATTCGTCACTTTCGCGGTTCGCACCCGAGGAACACTCCGGGCAGCCTACTATTTGACCGAGTGGCTCGTGCAGGGGGCGTGCCTTGGAGTCGGGCTCCTCGTCCCGCGGCGCAGCGCGGACTCGTTCCGCTGGGAGGGGGAGGAGTTGTTCCCTTCCGGAAGGAGGGAGCGTCCGCTGCCCAAGGTCCTTCTTGTGGCCCCGCTCCCGCGTCCCCCACTGAAAGGAGGCGTCGAGAAAGGTGTAGAGCTGCTTCTGTCGGGAGAGCTTGCCCGTCGGACGCCGCTCCGTCTCTTCAATACCTTTCGAGCTCCCGATCCGGGTCGTTCCCTGTTGCAAAGGGTGAAATGCCAGGTGGGAATGATCTTCGCCTTCCACCGTGAGCTTAGGATGCAGAAGCCAGGCCTCGTCCATGTGAAGACGAGCAGCGGA
>DASYRY010000259.1:0-4750 GCA_036004025.1 Candidatus Polarisedimenticolia bacterium
GGATAGTTATCATGGTCAAGCGCATCGAGAGTTTCTTCGATTTCTTGGCATTGGGTGGGGAGGACCGCGCTCGCGGCATGCAGGCCGCCGCGCTCGCAGGGAAGCAGGCGAATGGAATGACCGATACGAAAGATTACGAAGCCTTGGCGGCCATTGCACTGCATTTCAAGCCGCTTCGCATATTCGAGATTGGGACGTACCTCGGGGTCACTTCGGACTTCTTTCTCGCCCTATTGCCAGAATGCAGAGTCGTGTCGATCGGCTACCAGAACCCGAGATGGAAGCTCACCGGGAATGTGTCCAACAATTCGGAGCTCACACGCAAACAAATTGGATCCGCGGTGCAGGGAAGCAGGCGAAGTCGGTTTACACAGTTGTTCGGGGACTCACATAAGCTCAGTTTTCCACGCCTCGTAGAGGAATACGGACATTTCGACCTGGTCTTCATCGACGGCGATCATTCTCGCAAGGGTGTCGCTGAAGACACACAACTCGCGACACAAATCATCACGAGCTCGGGAGTGATCTGCTGGCACGATGCGAATCCCAAGCCGAAGTATGCAGATGTTCGACGGTTTCTGGAGGAAGATCTTTCTCACCCGGCCATCGCAACGAAGGACGAATATGAGGGAGGTGTAGCGTGTTGGAGCAAGGAGATTGAAGCGAGGTTGGATTCAAAGCATTCGCTTCCGACCTCGCCGTAGAACCCCCTTCCGTGGGAGGCCGGTGTACCTCTCGCCCCTTCGAACCGCCCAAGCCTAGCTCAAGGCTCCTCCAGCGGCGCCCCGCAACGATTCCGACTTTGGTCGTGTCGCGGAGCTTTTTGTTGACCCGTCAGCCTTCTGCCCGTATATTACGAATTCGTAAGTTATCCAGGCTATCGAATGCGCCGGGGGAGTGATGGAGCCGGAGTTCTATCGGGAAATCTTCGAGAGCCTGCGGTGCGGCATCCTCACCATCGATGAAGAGGGGCATGTCACGACGGTCAACCAGGTCGCCCGTCAGATACTCGACCTTCCCGAGGCTATCCCAGAAAGAACCCTCTGCAGGGAGCTGCTATCCGAGTATCCGGATATCTGCCGAATCCTCCTCGATTCCCTCCGAATGGAGAATCCTCCCAGCCGCTTCGAGCTGGACCTCAAGACACCGGGCCGTCCCAAGCTGGTCATCGGTGGAAGCATCTCCCACGTCCGGGGGCCCGACGGCACGCGCGAAGGGGCCGTCCTCTTTTTCAAGGACCTCACCACCATCGAGCTTGGTGAGGAGCAGGAGCGTCTCAAAGACCGCTTGGCCGCCCTGGGGCACATGGCAGCCGGACTGGCTCATGAGATACGCAACCCTCTGGGCAACATCGGCACGACTGCCAGCCTGCTCAAGCGCAAGCTCAGCGGCAACGACTCCGGGATTGTCGCCCTGGACAACATCGTCCAGGAGGTCCGCAGGCTCAACCACACCGTGACGCAATGCCTGGAGTACGCCAAGCCGGTGCATCTCAGGCCGCACCGGGTGACTCTTCCATCCTTGGTCTCGGAAGCGCTGCAGGAGGTTCGAGCCAAGTGGCCGGCAGGGAAGGTCGAGATCCAGGAAAGCCACGATCCCGGCGTTCGCGATCTCTCCGCGGACGGGATCCAGCTCCGCCAGGTGCTGCACAACCTCATCTCCAATGCCTACGACGCCATGGGGGGGAAAGGTCGACTGGAGATCGGGACCTATCTGGAGCCCGCAGGAGCCGAAGGCGTGGCCGGCCGGTACGCCGTCATCCGAATCCGTGACACGGGCCGCGGAATCTCCCCGGAGGTCCGGGAGAGGTTGTTCTATCCCTTCTTCACCACCAAACCGGGTGGCTCGGGAATTGGTCTCGCCATCGCGAAGAAGATCATCGATTCCCACCAGGGCATGATCGACGTGGAGAACGAATCCCGCCAGGGCGCCACTTTCGTCGTCAAGCTGCCTTATCCGGGCGTTTCGAGCGTGCCGCTCATGAGGCATTCGAGATGAAGCGCCTGCTGATCGTGGAGGACGAGAAGATTCTGCGGGAGAATCTTCAGGTCATGTTCACCGAGCACGGGTACCACACCGAAGCCGCCCCCAACGGGAGCGAGGCCATCCGCCGTCTGGAGCAGGAGCACTTCGACCTGGTCATCACGGACATGAAGATGCCGGAAGCCGACGGGTTGGAGGTGGTGCGAAAAGCTCGGCAGATGGACGACAACACCCTCGTCGTCGTCATGACGGCTTTCGGCTCTGTGGAATCGGCGGTGAACGCGATGCGGTTCGGCGCCTACGACTACATCCAGAAGCCGTTCGACGTGGACGAGCTCGAGCTGAAGATCATGCGGGCCTTCGACCACCAACGCGAGACCCGCCAGCTTGAGGCTCTCCGGACGCTCGAGGATTCCGGATCGGAGATTGTGGCTGAGAGCGCGGAGATGAAGTACGTCCTATCCGTGGTCCAGCGAGTCGCACGCAGCAAGGCCACCATCCTGATCACCGGGGAGACAGGGACCGGCAAGGAAAGAGTGGCGGAAGCCATCCACCAGAAATCCTGGCGAGCGGAGCACAACCTCGTCAAAGTAAACTGTGCCGCGATCCCGGAAGAGCTCATCGAAAGCGAGCTGTTCGGCCACGAGCGGGGAGCCTTCACCGGAGCGCTGCGACGCAAAGTGGGTCGCTTCGAGCTTGCCGATGAGGGAACTCTGTTCCTGGACGAAGTCAGCAGCATGTCCCCCCGGACCCAGGCCAAGCTCCTGCGCGCCCTTCAGGATCAGGAATTCGAGCGAGTCGGGGGGGAGCGGACCATGAAGGTGGACGTTCGCATGGTGGCGGCCACGAATCAAGATCTGCTGGAAGCTATCGATCGCGGCGAGTTCCGCAGCGATCTCTTCCACCGCCTCTCCGTCGTGAACATCCGCATCCCGCCGCTCAGGGAGCGCCGGGCCGACATCCTGCCCCTGGCGCGGGAATTCCTGGAAAAGTACTGCCGGGAAATGCACCGGAGTGTCCACGGTTTCACCCAGGAGGCTCAGGTCCTGCTCCTCGAGCATCCGTGGCCGGGCAACGTGCGGGAGCTGAAGAACGCGATCGAGCGTACTGTCCTGATGTCGGATCAGGAGTGGATCGCTCCCGGGGACATTTCGCTTTTCGAGGCTCGCCCGACTTCGCCCGGCCCGTTTCCGTCGCCGGCCAAGATGCCCACGGGTCTCGACCTGGAGGAGATGGAGCGACAAGCGGTTCTCGAGGCCCTGCAACGGGCCAACTGGGTTCAGAAGGACGCGGCCGCGGCCCTCGGCATCAGCAGCCGCGTCATGAACTACAAGATCAAGAAGTACAATTTCAAGAACCCTCGCTGGAACCGCAATAAACCCTCGCTCTCGGACGAATAGCTTCCGCCTGCGGAAAGCGCCCGATTCGTGCCGGTGATACAATTCAGCCCCCCGGAGTGGGCGCGAGTGGCGGGCCCAGAACAGGACCGCGTGCCCTCGGGCACCTCGTCAGGCAGGTCTCCCGAATGAGAGGGCTTTTCCAAGAACTCCAGAAGGACTGGAAGCTCCGTCTTTTGGAGGAACCGCCTGCCCGGCGGCTGGCGGTGGGACTCAAGCGCTCCGCCAAGTACTTCCTGGCGGCCTGCTTCTACTATTCCGGCCTGACGGGCCTCCTTCTCGCGAGACGGCTTCGTTCTTCGAAGGCTGCCCTCATCCTCGGATACCACGGAGTGCAGAATGGAGCGACGAGCATCCTGTCGCGCGGGCACTCACTAAAGAACATCGCCGGACTCCTGTCCTTCCTCTCGCGGCACCTCCGTCCCCTGTCGCTTGAACAGATCGTGGTCCCTCTGAACGAGGGTGAAAATCCGCCGCCCGGATTCGTGCTCACGTTCGACGACGGGCTCGTCAACAACGTCTCTCTGGCGATCCCTCTCATCAAGAGGATGCGCATCCCGGCCACTTTCTTCGTTCCCGCGGGCTTCGTCGGGTCACGGGAGGATCCTTGGCCCATCTTAGTCCGGGAGATTGTGTACGCCTGGCCCCAACCCACCATCCCCGCGGAGCCTGGCCTCTGGCCCGCGCTCTATCTGGAAGGAGATGCGAGTCGCTTCGTCGCCAGCCACCGGATCAAGCAGGCATTGAAGCGACATGAGGATCGAAGAGGAGAGGTCCTGGGTCGTCTCGCGCGGCCGTGCGGCAGCCCTCGAGCTCCCGAGGGGGATCGTGTCGTGGACGTCGAGCTGCTCCGAAAGATGGTCGACGCCGGTCTGACGGTAGGAGCGCACTCGCGCAGCCACCCCATACTCTCCGGACTCGATTCTTCGAAGGCCGAGGAGGAAATCACCGGCTCCCGGCGGGATCTGCAAGAGATCCTTGGAGCCGAAGTTCTAGATTTCGCTTATCCCAACGGGCGATTCCCAGACTTCGACGAGACGACCCGCACTCTGGTCAAGGAAGCGGGATATCGCTGCGCCTTGACGACGGAGCCCGGAACGGTCGTGACAGGGGACGATCCGTTCGCACTGAGGCGGTGCATGCCCCAGGACGTTCCCGCCTTCCTCACTTCCTTCGATCTCCTGCTAAGGGTGTGGAATGACGGGCGTCGTCCCGCCGACGGCAGGCAACCGCTGGGAAGAAGAAAATCCCAACTGAGCCTCCCGAGCGTCGAGGAGACGATGTGAGGATTGAGGAAGTCGCGCCTCCTTCTTGGCGCGAGCGACTGAGCGGGGCTTGGGATCGTCTCCTCCTGGAAGCCTCCGACCCCA
>DASYRY010000260.1:0-6208 GCA_036004025.1 Candidatus Polarisedimenticolia bacterium
TGAACGTCCCGATCACCGTGTATTGCTCCGACGCAATCCGCACCTTCCTCCCGATTGGATCCTGATTGGGGAAGAGCGCGAGGAGCGGCCCTTCGGCCAGCACGACGACGCTGCGCCGGTGGGTGACGTCCTCCCGGGTCAGGAAGCGCCCGTCCTGGATCTCGACGTTCCTCACCTGGAGGAACGCCTCGGAGGCGCCCAGGACGAACTGACGGACGGTCTTGCGCCGCCCCGCGCTGAGCACGCCGGCTCCGGGAAGCAAGGGACAGGACTCCTTCACCGAGGGCAGCTCCCGGATCGCCGCGGCGTCCTCCACCTTGAAGTCCTTGCGGTGCCGGAGCTCCTCGGGAAGCCCGCCCACGAACAGGGCGGGCTCGAATTTCCTCAAGAAGATGATGTGGGGCCCCGCCCCCTGGATGAGGTTCTGCACCGAGGCGTTCAGCCCCCGCACCAGCGAAGTCATCCCCACCACCGACATGATGCCGATGAAAACCCCGAGCACCGTGAGAGTGGACCGGAGCTTGTTGACGCGCAGCGTGGCGACCGCCATGCGAAGGTTTTCCATCACCATCAGGCCGGCGGATCTACTCATAGCGAAGCGCCTCGATCGGATCCAGCCGCGCCGCGCGGTTGGCGGGATAGATGCCGAAGACGAGCCCGACCAGGAACACGATGACGAGCGCCAGCAGCACCGCGGCGGGGCTCAGGCTGGCCGGCACCGGGGTGGAGGCGCGGATCGCGACGCACACGATCCAACCCAGGAGCACCCCGATGATCCCTCCCAGAGTGGAAAGCGCGACCGATTCGATCAGGAACTGCCACAGGACGTGCCGGCGCTTCGCCCCCAGGGCTTTCCGGATCCCGATCTCCCGCGTCCTCTCGGTCACCGACACGAGCATGATGTTCATGATGACGATGCCGCCCACGAGGAGCGACAGGGCCACCAGGCCCGACGCGGTCATGAAGATGGCCTGGGAGATCTGCTTCCAGAAATCGGTGAGCGACTCGGAGCTC
Organism: Candidatus Polarisedimenticolia bacterium; assembly: GCA_036004025.1. Lineage (GTDB taxonomy): Bacteria > Acidobacteriota > Polarisedimenticolia > Gp22-AA2 > AA152 > AA152. The sequence continues at coordinate 1,015 of DASYRY010000260.1, forward strand.
TCCAGCGCGAAGTCGTCTTCCTGGTTGGGCTTCAGGCGATGGCGGACGCGCATCGCCACCCTGGCCTGGTCCTTGGTGGCGGCCATGCTCTCTTTGCCGAGCGACTCGATGGGGATCGAGATGGACCCCAGCGCCCCGAACTGTTTCTGATACGAGGTAAGGGGCATCATGAGCATCTTGTCCTGGCTCACCCCGAGGACGGAGCCCTGCTCCTTCGCCACCCCGATGACGATGTACGATGAGTCCTCGACCCGCACCTCCTTGCCGATCGGATCCGCCTTCTCGAAAAGCTTGTCGGCCACCTCGCTTCCCAGCACGACCAGCGGCCGGGAGCGCTCCACCTCGGTGGAGGAGAAGAGGCGGCCCCGGGCAACCTCGAAGTCTGCGGGAAGCAGGACGGGCAGGTCCTGCCCCTGCACGTCTACTCCCTCCACGTAGCGCTCCTGATAGCGCACCTTGTGGGGGGACGAGTCGTAGCCGCCGATGAACCTCGCCGTGTCGACGGTCCTCCGGATCTCCTCCAGGTCGTCCAGCGTGATGCGCCGTCGCTTCTGGATTTTCTCGAATTCGTCGTGACTGGTGATGATGAAGGGGCCGCGCTGCACCACGAAGACGTTGGCCCCCAGCCCCGCCACCTTGTTCTCCACGTAGCCGTTCATTCCCTGGATCACCGACATCACGGCGATGATCGACATGATCGCGATGATGTTCCCGAGGACGGTGAGGATGGAGCGAAGCTTGTTGGCCCACAGAGCCCGCAGGGCGATGCTCAGCCCCTCCCAGAAAGGCACGGCTAGCCCTTCTGCCGGACGTCCGTGGCGACCCGTCCGTCCATGATGGAGACCACCCGGTGGGCCCGCTCCGCCACCTTCTTCTCGTGGGTCACCACGAGAATCGTCTGGCCGTCGGCGTGCAGCTTCTCGAAGACGCGCAGGATCTCTTCGCCCGTCTTGCTGTCCAGGTTTCCGGTGGGCTCGTCGGCGAGGATCAGGGAGGGCCGGTTGACCAAGGCCCGGGCGATGGCCACGCGCTGGCGCTGGCCGCCCGAGAGCTCGTTGGGGCGGTGGGCCGCGCGATCGCCCATGTCCACCGCTCGGAGAGACTGCAGGGCCCGTTCCCTCCGCTCCTCGCGGCTGATGCCCGAGTAGACGAGAGGCAGCTCTACGTTGTGAAGGGCGCTGGCGCGGGGCAGGAGATTGAAGGTCTGAAAGACGAAACCGATTTCACGGTTCCGGATCTCCGCCAGGCGGTCGTCGTGGAGCTGGCTCACCTCCTGGTCGTTGAGGAAATAGGCGCCGCGCGAGGGGGAATCGAGGCAGCCCAGCAGGTTCATGAGGGTGGATTTGCCCGAGCCGGAAGGCCCGGTGATGGCCATGTATTCGTTGCGCTGCACGGCGAGGTCCACGTCTCGCAGGGCGTAGATTTCCTCCCCGCCCACCTCGTACCGCTTGGTGAGCCCCTCGGTGCGTATCAGCATCGCTTCAGCTTCGGGTGGCACCTTGCTTCTCTTCCTTGTTCTTCGAGGTGTTGTCCACCTTCACCGGGTCCCCGTCCTTCAGGTCGCGGATGGCCTGATAGGTGCCCGTGATCACCTCGTCCCCGGCGCGCAGCCCCTCCAGGACTTCGAAGAACTTCTCGCCGCTGATGCCCGTCTTGACCGGGACGAATCGCGCCACTCCCTCCCGCACCAGGAAGACGCCCTCCTTTTCCTTCTCCTTGCGCGCCTCGTCGGTCTCCTCGTCGAGGACCGGCGCGGGTTCTATCTCCGGCGCAGGCTTCGAAGCCGCCCGAACGCCGGCATTGGAATCCTTGCTCTGCCGGTTCGGGGCTTTTCCTGCGCTTGGAGCCGGGAGCGTCCGGATGGTCAGCGCCTGGATGGGAACCGCAAGGACCGAATCCCGCGTGGCGGTCGTGATGCTGGCGGAGCAGGAGAGGGCCGGCTTGATCCCCGGGACCGTCTCTCGCAGGGCGAGCGTGACGCGGAAGTTGGTGGTCTGCTCCGCGGGATTGGTGCTGGAGCCGGTGACGGCGCTGTTTCCCACCTTGGCGACCTCCGCCTTGAACTTCTTCTCGGGGAAGGCGTCGATGTCGACCGTGGCGGGCTGGCCGATGCGGATTCCGACCACGTCGGTCTCATCCACGTCGATCTCCGCCTCGATCTCCGACAGATCGGCGATGGTCATCAGGACCGTGCCCGGATTGTTCATCGTTCCGGTGATGACGTTCTCCCCTTCCTCGATGTTCATGACCGTGATGAGCCCGGCCAGGGGCGCGTTGAACCTCACCTGACTCAGCTGGTGCGAAGCGCTGCGGAGGTTCGCATCGAGCCGCTCGATCTCCCTCTGAGCCGCCTCCTCCCGGGACGATTCCAGCTGCACGTTGGTGCGGGCGCGCTCCAGATCCTGGTCGGTGGCCAAGTCGCTTTTCTTCAGCTCGAGGAGCCGGTTCAGGTCCTGCCGGGACTGCGCGAGGCTGGCCCTCGACTGGGCCAGGCTCGCCCGGGCCGAGGCGATCGAAGCTCTGAGGGCGGAGACCTGCTCGGCCAGCGGAGCGGGGTCAATCTGCAGCAGGAACTGTCCCTGCGTCACCAGGTCCCCCTCCGCCACGCCCAGCCTCGTCACTTTTCCGATGGTGCTGGCGCTGATGTTCACCTGCTTCTTGGGCTTGATCTTTCCGGAGGCCGTCACCACCGACTTGAGCCGGTGCTGGGCGATCTTCTCGGTCTGCACGGTTACTTTCTTCTTGCGATCGAATTTCAGGTTCACCATCACCAGCGCGCCGATGACTCCGATTCCGATGGCGGCGATGGCGATCTTCTTGCCTCGGGACATGATCGTCTTGCCTCTGCTCTCTTTGCGTTGCCCCGGCCGGCCGGCGGAAAGAGCCGGGCGGTCAGGAGTGGTGGATCAGGCGAACGCCTGCCGGATGCCGGCGATGATCACGGCGATCACCAGAAATGCGCTGTACAGCGCGACGGCGGCCTTCTTCGTCCCGACCCGGCTCATGATGCCCATGCCGATGGAGAGCACCGCCAGCTGCCAAAGCACGAACAGATCGAACGTCTGAAGGAATTTGTAGAGAAACGTCTTTTCATCGAGGAACGGGAGGAAAGCCGCGAGCGAGGTCGTGGCGCTCATGTTCCCCTTCAAGAAGATCATTCCCGTCTGGACCGCTCCCCCGACGAGGCCGATGAGACCGCTGTGCGTCCATGCCGAAAGGGCCTCCTTGTACGTCGTCTCCCCACCCAGCAGGATGCTGAAGATGAAGTACACGATTCCCGCCAGCGCGAACGTAACGATCGGGAGAACGATCAAGGTCGAAACCGGCACGATGACTTTCGAAAAACTCAGGGCCCTCTCTTGCTGCTCGGGGGTCATCTGGGCGCTTCGGGGGCTCTTCATCATCTCCTGGCGGATTGCTTCTTGTCCCGTCTTGCTCGAAAACGAGATGATCTGCAGGATCGGGATGTAGAGCACGATCACCAGGAGCGGAACGACCCAGCTCGGCCTTTTGTGGAGCGCGTCGAACGTTTTGGACGGAGCCACGAAGATGCCGATCAAGCGCTGCAGGAAGCTCATGGGAGCATCGTTCTCGAGATCGGACATTCGTTTCCCCCCTGTTCCTCTCGGGCCCCTCGGGCGAGACTTTCGCTCGGGGCTCGAGGGCCCTGATCCATGAAGCAGATGTACGCAGAATCGGGTTCGGTGTTTCAGTCGCCGGGAGGCGTCCTCCCGGGTCGAGCCGCCGGTGCTTCAGGAGGACTCGCTTCCCTCCCCGGAGGAGCCGCCGCCCGCCGCTGAGCGGGAGCGCTGAGCCCGCTTCCTCCACCAGAGTCGGCGCGCTTTCTTCGCAGGGTGCTCTTCGGAATCGCCCTGTGACCCAGGGGATGCCTCCGCCTCCGTGGGCGCAGAGGCTGCCGGCTCCGGAAGGGTGATTTCCTCTTCGGGGAGCGGCTCGGCCCGCACCACGAGGGGTCCTTCCTCGAGCTCGGCCTGTGCTTCCGCCGGACGGTCTTCCGCCGCGGCCGCCCTGTCTTGAAACTCTCTTCCTCCACGGCGCGACCGGCGTCGACGACGACGGCGACGGCGCCGCTGTCCCGTCTCCCCTTCGGACGAGCCGGCGGCCTCTCCACCCGGCACGGGCGACGGGTCCTGGGTGGGAGCAGTCGCCGGTGGCTCCGCCGCTGTGACGACGGCGAGGTCTCTCTTGACCTCCGGCCTCGGCTGCCGCTCCGGTTCTCTGCGGTGCACTCTTGGCTCCGGGGGTCTGGGCACGATCCGCGGCTCGTCCATGGAGGCGGCGCTGCCTTCCCTGGTGACCATCTCCAGCTCGGATTGATGCGGCCGCAGCGTGGGTGTCGGCAGGATGGAGATACGGGTCTTGTAGCGGTGTTCCAGGCCCGCGAGGTCCTCCCGCTTGTTGTTGAGAAGATAGATCGCCACATCCGGAGGGAGACCCACCTTCATGGCGGAGAGGTCGCCCCGCGGGACGCGGGCGTGGATCTTTCTGAGGACCGCCAGGGCGGCCGATTCGGTGGTTCTCACCAGGCCGTGACCCCCGCAGGTGGGACAGGCCACGTAGCTTCCCGCGGCCTTCTCGCTCTTCAGCCTCTGCCGTGAAATCTCCAGAAGTCCCAGCTTCGAGATCCGGGTGATGTCGTACTTGGCCTTGTCCCGCCTCATCGCTTCTTTCAGGGCTCTCTCGACCTCTCGGATGTTCTTCGAGGAGCGCATGTCGATGAAGTCGATCACGATGAGCCCGCCGATGTCCCGGATGCGCAGCTGCCGGGCGATCTCCTCCGCCGCCTCGAGGTTCGTGGCCGTCGCGAGATCCTCGATGTTGGATTCCCTCTTGGACTTCGAGGAATTGACGTCGATCGCGGTGAGGGCCTCAGTGCCGTCGATGACGATCTCGCCTCCGGATCGAAGGGCGACGCGGCGCTTGTAGATGGACTCGATCTGCTCTTCGAGGTTGTAGCGGGTGAAGATCGGCCGGTCTTCCGTGTAGAGCTTGAGGATCCTCTTCTTGGAGGGCATCACCTCCTGGAAGAAGCTCTTGGCCTTCTCGTACATCTCCTTGCTGTCGATGAAGATCTCGGCGATGTCCTGCGTGAAGTAGTCGCGGATGGTGCGCAGGACCAGGTCCCGCTCCTGATAGACGAGCGAAGGCGATCCCTGGGACGAGCAGGTTTTGA
>DASYRY010000261.1:0-4286 GCA_036004025.1 Candidatus Polarisedimenticolia bacterium
CGCCTTGGGAAGGGCCGCGCCAGCATCCTCCTCGGTGAACAGCACCTGCCCGTTGAGATTCTCATGCTCTACGAAGTCCCGGTCGATGAGAATCATGGATCCCACGCCGCTGCGAGCCAGGAACACGCCTTGGACGCAGCCAAGAGCTCCCAGCCCCACCAGCGCGACGGTGGATTCCTTCAGCCGCTCCTGGCCGGCGGGCCCGACTTTGCTCAGAGCCGCCTGTCGCGCGTAGCGTCCGTGAGCGCCCCCTCCGGAAGCGTCGCTCAAGGCTCCGTCCCCAGAGAATAAGGAGACAGGATCTCCTCGAACAAGGCACGCGGAGCGGGCTTGCCGGTCAGGATCTCGAACTGCAGCGTCGCCTGCTCCAGGAACAGGCTCGCCCCCCCGAGGATCCGAGCCCCGGAGCCACGAGCCTCCTCGAGGAAGCGCGTGAGTGGAGGCTGGGTGACGAGATCGAAAGCGGCCTCCGATCGAATTCCGTCCCAGGCCACCGGGCTTCCGCCCGGATCAGGACCCATCCCCACGGGCGTCGCGTTGACCAGGAGATCGCCCCGGAAGCTTTCGGCGGCGCTCCATGCTTGCGCTTCGCATCCCGCCCTGCGGGCCGCCGCGGCGCCGCGCGTGGCATCGCGACAGAAGAGGGTCACGCGAGCGCCCGATCCCGCCAGTGCGGAGGCCACCGCGATGGCCGCCCCGCCGGCGCCGAGAATCCCCGCGCGAATCCCGCGAAGGTCCATGATCGGCTCGAGGGCGCGCAGCGCTCCCGCTGCATCGGTGTTGAAGCCCACCAGCCGATTCCATCGCCGCACCACGGTGTTGACCGCGCCCAGGCTCGAGGCGGAGGCATCCAGCTCGTCGCAATGAGACGCCAAGGACTCCTTGTGAGGGTGTGTGACCGCGAGACCGGTGATCGGAAGCTCGCTGAGCAGCGGCAGGAATTCGGCAACGACTTCGGCGTCGAAGGGAAGGAAGCATCCCTCGATCCCCAGCGCCTGGTAGGCCCGGTTGTAGATCAACGGCGAGAGAGAGGTGGAGACCGGATGCCCCAGCACCCCCGTGAGCGGCGTGGTGCTCTGCAAAGAGCTCTCCCGATAGAGATCCACCAGCTCCGAGAGCAGCACCTGGCCGGGGGCCGTGGCCGCCTCGGATCGGGCTGGCGCGTAGACTCCCCAGGACCCCCAGGCCCGCGCCAGGATCCTGCTGACCTGTCCGCGATCTCCCATGCAGAAAGCAATCAGCTCCCGCCCCTCCCCGCGCGCCTCGGCCAGGAGCGCCCGCACTCGAAGATTGTCGGAGCATGCATCGGCGTAAGGAATCAGCTTCAAGACCGCGCCGGGCGCCCGCTCGGCCATGCGGCGGTAGATCGACTCCAGATTCAAGGGCGTCCCGCCCCGATGATGGTAGGAGAGAATCGGCCGGCTGGTGCCCGTCTGACCCAAGAGGTTCTCGTCGTCGCTCTGGAATTCGAGGTCCACGAACTCCACGCCCAGCGAGACGGCCGATCGCAGCACCTGCTGCCGCTCCTCTTCGGTGCCCCCGAAAACCCCTCCTTGCGCGCGGCTTCGGCAGGTGGCGATCCGCGGCTTCCCCTTCGTCTCGAACAGCGGTCGCAACTCCTCGATGCTGAGGCGATCCAGCCGCAGCTCCACTAGGCTCGCCTCGAGAGGGGCGGCAAGATACTCACGGCGAAGGTCTTCGAGGTTGTCGGCGAGGGCGACGAGGATCAGCAAGGTTCCCTCCCAATGGGAAACTCGGAAAGGGCAGCTTTCATTATGAACCGAAAACGATCCCCAATACCGACCTATCTCCTCGACCAGGGCACGGGCCTTCTTCCCATTGCGCCCCCGGCTTCCACGGCGGAAGTCCTTCCTCGCCCCCCCACGCAGCCCCTCCGGAGGCGCCTCGCACCCTGTGCTATGATTTTCTGCGCCTTCGCGATCCCACGTTCATGGAGCGGGAGTTGAGAATGGGTGGCCGCGCGCGGCTCGTTGAGTTCTCCTCCTCAGGCGGCTGAGCGGCGAAGCTCAGTCCGGAGGACTTGAGAGCGATCCTGAAAGGACTCGAACCGACGCAGGACCCGAACCTTCTGGTGGGATTCGGGACCTCCGATGACGCGGGGGTCTACCTTCTGGAGGGCGACACGGCCCTGGTGCAGACCGTGGACTTCATCACGCCGGTGGTGGACGATCCGGAGATCTTCGGTCAGGTGGCGGCGGCGAACGCGCTCTCCGACGTCTATGCCATGGGAGGGGTGCCGCTCACCGCGCTGAACATCTGCTGCTTTCCGGGAAGCGGCATCGACCGATCCGTTCTCGCCTCGATTCTCAGGGGAGGAGCTTCCAAGGCAAGGGAGGCGGGAGCGGCGCTGGTGGGAGGCCACACCGTCCAGGATGCGGAGCTCAAATACGGTCTTTCCGTCACGGGGAAGGTGGACGCGCGGCGCATCGTGCGGAACTCCACGGCCAGTCCCGGGGATGCGCTTGTGCTCACCAAGCCGATCGGCACGGGCGCCATCATCAGCGCCTATCGGAACCGCAAGGTGACGGACGGCACGGTGGCGGAGGCGGTGAGGCAGATGACCAGACTGAACGCCTCGGCCGGTCGCCTCATGCTGGAGCACGGCGCGCGCGCCTGCACCGACGTAACGGGATTCGGCCTTCTCGGGCATGCGCTGGAAATGGCGGACGGAAGCGGGCTGTCGCTGCGAATCCGCATGGCGGATGTCCCCCGGTTCGAGGAGAGCCTCGCCTTGATCAAGAAGGGGATCGGCACGCGGATGACCCGCTGCAATCTGAAGCTGGCCGAGGGTAGGGTCCGGATCTCGGGAAGCCTTCCCGAGGAATGCCTCACGCTGCTGGCGGATCCTCAGACTTCCGGCGGGTTGCTGATCGCCTTGCCTGCCGAGAGCGCCGCTCCCCTGGTGGCGGCGCTGCGCGAAGCCGGAGACGAGCGGGCAGCCCGCATCGGGGAAGTCGTCGCCGCGTCGCCTTCAGGCCTCGAAATCCTGAGCTAGCGAGCCGGATCCGGGATCCGGCTCTCGACGGTCTCGCTCTCGGAGCCGAAGCGGGACAGGCCTTCCCCGTCCACGAAGTTGCGAAACCACAATTCCAGGGTCAGAGCCCGGTACAGGGGGATCGTCCGGTCTGCGCCGGAGTTGTGCTCGCGCAGGTCCTCCGCGATGCGATCGGCGCGAAGAACGCCGCGCTCCTTCAGCCGTTTCGACAGGAGAATCTCCTCCACTCCGTGTCGTGCTCCCTCCCTGAGCCACTGGGCGAGAGGCTCCCGAAACCCCTTCTTGTCGATCCGCCTGGCCACCATTCTCGGGAGCTGCGGGCACATCGCGCGGCGCAAAGGAGCCTTCGTCAGGCCGGCCTGGATGCGCAATCTTCCAGGAAGCCTCAGGCAGAACTCCACAAGCCGGTGATCCAGGAAGGGAACGCGGCTCTCGATTCCGTGAGCCATGGAATTGCGGTCCTCGGAATGGAGCATCAGGGGAAGGCTCGTGCGGACCACTTCCGTGTGAAGCGCCGTGGGGAGGAATCCGGCGCCATTCACCGAGGGAGGCCCCATGAATTCGCGGGCTTCGCGGGCAAGATCGGGGGAGAGATAGTGCGTGAGCCATCCCGCCTTGTAGCCGGCGTCGCGCGGCTTTCCCTGCACTCTCGAGACCCCTTCCCTGAGCATCCCGATCGTGTCCCTCAGCGAAGTGCGTCGAGAGACCCGGACCAGCGCCACGAGAAGATCCCTGAGCGCTTCGGGGTGTGGCGCACGCCGCAATAGGTCTCCGAAGTGATCGGCATAGTAGTAGTAATACCCTCCCAGCAGCTCGTCGGCCCCCTGCCCCGAGAACAGGACTTTCACCTGCCCGCGGGCGAGACCCATCACGCACCACTGCGGATAGATTCCCGGCCCCGTGAAGGGCACCTCGTGATGCCAGATGAGGCGCGGGAGGGATTCCAGGAAGTTCGGAGAGGGAATCACATGGTGAGGCACGGTGGGAAAAGAGGAAGTCATGACGTCGATATAAGGCTTCTCCGTGTACTCCGGCAGATCGAAAACGGCGGAGAAGGTGTGGATGGAATGGGACTCCGCCAGCCGGCTCATGACCGAGAGGAGCGAGCTCGAGTCGATGCCGCCGGACAGGCATGCCCCGAGCGGGACGTCGCTGCGCAATCGGAGGCGGATGGAGTCCACCAGCAATTCGCTGAAGACTCCGGAAGCCTGATCGAGGGTCCTCGGCTCCACCTCATGCGGTTCGGGCGGGGCCCAGTAACGCCGCAGCT
>DASYRY010000262.1:0-2170 GCA_036004025.1 Candidatus Polarisedimenticolia bacterium
GGGACCTGCTCGAGGGTCGCCTTGAGCTCCTGGAGGCAGATGACATCCGGACGCTCGCGTTGCGCCCACTCGGCCACCTCGTGCTGGCGGGCGCGGATGCCATTCACGTTCCAGGTGGCAATCTTCAATAGAGGAAATCCCGCGAAGCGTCAGACGGCGGGGGCGCCCAGACATTCATTCGGACCCCCGGCCGCCGACGCAAGAACCATTCAGTGACCCCGCTCCCCCTCCCCCGACTCCGATTCGAACCCGGTGACTGCGAACCACTTGTCTTCGGATCCGGCGAGCACAAAGATGATGGGAGCGATACAGGGGTTCGGCAGCTCCAAGTTCTGACGGATCAATGAATCTCCCGTGACGGTGGCCGGGAATCCATCCGTCACGACATTCTCGGTAACGATGGCACCTTGTGCGTCTTCGGTCAAGCAGCTTACGAGCCCGCGAAACTCGGTCTCGTCGTTCTTGCCGACCAAATCGGGCGGAACCAGGGGATCGTCGGCGAAGACCAGGCCGTGGACGCTGATCGTGAGCCGACCGTTGGTATCGAGTCGGCCCTTGGCGAAATGGGCGATCTCCCAGGGAAGCTCGTCACCCACGACTCCACGGATCGCGTTGGCCTCCCCCAGGAGCGGTCCCTCCACCCCGTACATGGTGTCGAATCCCAGGAGTATGCGTTGAGCATTCTTCGCCAGCGCCACACCGGCCGCCGCGAGCAACACAAGAGCGAGCAAGACTGCCTTCCTCATCGAACACCTCCCAATCGGTCTGTTTGGGCCGACACTCCAGGGCCGGCTGAAATCACGGGACACTCTCTTGTGGAACAAGATCGGCGCTGAGCGTAGCACCGACTTGTAAAGAGGCCCAAATAGTTGCCGCCGGACGCGACTTCTTCGATGGGAGTGTTGGAGAAACGGTGCAGAGGCTCGATCCGCCTCGCGCGGAACCGGAGGGGTCCGAGTCCATCTACTCTGTTCGGCGGGGCTTCAGATGCTTGGGATCAAAGTGGCGCTCGAAAAACTCGTCGCACCAGAGGCAGACGTTACCCAGCTCCCGGGCTCGTCGCAGGCCATGGTCTCGATCCAGGCCGAGCGTCGCTCCCATGCCGTAGGGATCCCCCTCGTTGATCTTCTGGAAGATGGGAGACGAGGCCACCCGGCGCAAGGCGTCGGCCACGCGCTCCACCCGCGCGTCCCCCAATGGCTCACGGGTCCCGGGGCAGCAGGGGTTGATCTTCCAGAGCTGGATAGAGATCTCCTGCGGCAGCTCCGTCCCGCCCAGGAACCCACGCCCGCCAGAGAGCACGGCGCAGAAGTTGTGCTCCCCTTGGCGCAGCCACACTCCGGTCTGAAGCGCTCTCCCGCGGGCCCAGTTTCCACCGATCCAGAAGCTTCCATCGACGCCCCAGAAGCCGTAGCTGGCCTGCCCCTGCTTGACGTACTTCTCCTTCGTGATCAGGGGGTCCTGCGCGTCGCCCGCCATGCCGCGCGACTGGAACAGCTCTTCTAGCTCGGCGCGACGCCGTCCCTGATGCTTGTGGAATCGGTCCATGGAGGCGACGTCGATCCTGCTGACGCCGCGCGACAGAAGGCCGTCGAGCCGCTCGCCGTCGAGCAGATCCCCGTTCGTCTGCAGCATGATCTGCGTCAGGCGCCCAAAGCGGCGGTGCAGCGCCTCGAGGATCGCATGAAGCTTTTCCCGCTCGGCCAGCGGCTCTCCTCCCGAGAGGATCAACCGATCTATCCTCTCCGGCAGGTTCCCGATGATCGCCAGGCACTCGTCGAGCGTCAGTGTGGCGCCTCCCGGTCCCGACGTGTTGTAACAATGGTCACAGATGTCGTTGCACCGGTGGGTGAACACCCAGTAGAGCGATTCGCAATGCTCGAAGTCCTTCATTCCTTCTCCTGGATCCTGTCTCCCAGTGCTTTCCAATATTGTATTTCCGCCAGGGCCCCCGTGCCAGGATCGTCGATGAACGCTGCCCGGTCGGGATAGGCGGCCAGGGAACCCTCCCTGAGATGGGCGAACGCGTCTCCCACGGCGATGGCTTCCTTGAGATCGTGGGTAACGAAGAGAGAGGTGATCCGGTGGTGCCCCACGACGCGGCGGAACAGCTCCTGCATCGCGACGCGCGTGTCCTGATCCAGCGCGCCGAAGGGCTCGTCCAGCAGCA
>DASYRY010000263.1:0-3138 GCA_036004025.1 Candidatus Polarisedimenticolia bacterium
CGCTCACCTTCTGGACGAAACCCAGGAGAAGGTCCCTGTCCAGGACTCCCAGGATCGCTCGTACGTCGTCGTCCTTCACAGGCGATCCCGAGTAGGCGATCACTTGGTCCAGCGTGCTTTGGCCGTCCCGTAGCGATCCATCCGCCATCCGCGCGATCAGCCCCAGCGCGAAGGGAGTGATCTCCACCGATTCGGAGGCGCAGATGCGGCCGAGGTGGGCGGCGATCTCCCCCTGGGCGATCCGCTTGAACCCGAAATGCTGGCAGCGCGAGAGGATGGTCACCGGAATCTTGCGGTACTCGGTGGTGGCGAAGATGAAGATCGCATGGGGGGGCGGCTCCTCCAGCGTCTTCAGGAGCGCGTTGAAGGCGGAATTGGACAGCATGTGGACTTCATCGATGATGAAGATCCGGTATCGATCCCTCGAGGGCGCGTAGCGCACCGTCTCCCGGAGCTCCCGGACGTCGTCCACACTGTTGTTCGAGGCGCCGTCGATCTCGAGCACGTCCAGGGAAGCGCCGGCGGCGATCTCCGTGCAGGCAGGACAGGCGTTGCACGGCTCGGCGGTGGGTCCTTTCTCGCAGTTCAGCGCCTTGGCCAGCAGGCGGGCCACGGTGGTCTTGCCCACGCCCCGCGCTCCCGAGAAGAGGTAGGCGTGGCCAATCCGCCCGTGGGTGAGCGAGTTCTTGAGGGTCTGGATTACCACTCCCTGGCCCACGACTTCGTCGAAGGTCTTGGGGCGGTACTTCAGAGCGAGGACCTGATACGCCATCGAGGATGACCGGTTGTGGGGGGGCCGGAGCCGGCCCGAGAGCCGGTCCAAGGTGACCCGCGGCACCTGCGAGCTGCTCCTTACCGTTGCTCCCTTCCGGGCCTGGCGGGGTTCGGGGGTTCGCAATGCGCGGGGCTCGAACCGGCTCTCGCGCCGGCTTCCCGCCCGCGCTGACGTGTTCGGATGCCTGCGCATCTTAGCGCAGCGCCCGGTGAGGGTCAACGAGAAGGGGACGGCCCGTGGAATTACGATTTTGTGTGTCGATGGCGGTTTTTGCCACTCGGTTTTCGATTTTTTGAGTGAGCCAGGCGCTCGTCATTAAGCTGCGATCCCCTCCGGCAGGGCATTCCGAGATGCCGGTGCATCCGCACCGCACGTGGCCGACCGACCGGCCGCGACACCGCGTTGCAGACGCTTCTCTGCGGATTCGACTTGGGTGCGAAGCGGCGGGAACCCCCGTGACTGAGCCCGCGCTCGTGGGGACCTCAACCCGCCCAGAAGAGCCCTCGGGGAGCGGCGTTTGAGCCGGGCGATTGGGTTGGCCGAGGTCTTGCTATCGAGTGTTCTCGCCCGGTGCAACAGAGATCACAAAGACCGCTGAGGTACAGGCAGGATTTGCCGAGAGGTCGGCCCCCTCGTGCTCGAGGGGTTTCCCCTCTTCCTCCAGAGCGGAGACCCCTCGGAGCACGGGACGGGTTGGCCTCGAGAGTTCCGGTGGCGAAAGGACAGGAAAACTATGAGCTTCGCGGTCATCGAATATCGCTCGAGACGGAGGGGCCGGCCATGTTGATGGTGCTGCTGCTCGCCGCCTGGGTGTGGGATCGGGTGCTCCTGGATTGCAGCGGGAGCCAGGAGACGATTACCAATTACTATTTCCAGGCGTCGATACTCACCCAGGTCCCGGGCACGTGCTCTACGGGTCAGGGCAACCAGACCATGCCCTGCCTGGTATGGTCCGCGCTGCCTCCCGTCCCGTTCGGGCCGAACATCGGAGATCCCGGCACGGGGACCAGCGTCTCCACCTGGTTCGATCCCGTCGCGACTCCTCAGGCGCTCCCGGAACCTCCCGTGGGCGGCCTGGCGGCATGGCCCTGGCCGACAGGGAATCCGGTCGGCGCCATCGACAGGGGGGGGAATCGCACCGGTCAGACCTGCCACTGAGGCTCGCGCCGCTGCTACTTCTCCTTGAGCTTGTAACCCGCAGGAATTCCGAACAGCTCGGTCGACAGGGAAGAGGTGGAGATCTGGCTGATGGTGCTGGCCATCTTCAGATTTCCCATCTTGCTCATCATCTGGGCCATGAGGCCCGTGCCGGAGAACTGCACGGAGATGTTGCTCTGATAGGGGATGCCCGCCTTGGCCAGCTCCTTGAAGAGAAGCATCATTCCCTTGGCCCGGCCGGGGTCCGCCTTGGCCGCGGCAGGGTGGCTGAAAAACAGTCCCTTTTCCGCGGCCTTGAGATAGAAGGCCCGGTAATCGGCGAGGCCGGGCGAGTCCTTCGCGACCCAGGCGGGTCCGCTGAAGATGGTGTCGATGTTCTCCCCCGCGGCGGCCTTGTACGGGGCGACGATCCGGATCCGGTACTCTTGGCAAGGGCGTCCCAGGATCTGCCGCGATTGTCCCGTCGATTTCACCTCTACCTTCATCTGAGCATCGGGGATCATCTTGAGCTGTGAGGCGATCTCGGTCAGATCGTAGACTTCCGCCTTCTTCTTCCCGTGATCCAGGACGATCATCTTCTGAGCATCCAGATCGAGGATACTGCTGAGGGTTTTCCCTCCCCCGGTCCAATCGCTCCGCATCTTGCCCCCCTTGAGGTAGGTCACGGTGCTCCCGTCCGTGGACATCCCCAGGCCGCTGCCGGAGCCGCTTCCTTTCAGGGTCAGGTCCGCCCGCGCCTGCGAGCTCAAGGCCAGTGCGACGAGCGGGACGATCAGGATTCTGAGTCTCATGAAAGCCTCCTGGGAAGTGAGCCGGGTGGGGATCCTTCCCCATCCGGTATCACGCAGGAATGCGAGGAAGAGGGACGCCCCGCGTCCATATTCTCGTATTCAGGTGCAGCTCCTCCACCAGATCCCTTCCGAAGTCGAGATCGCCCAGGAACTGTCGCAGCCGCCTGCGGAGAGCTTCCCTGATCTTGCCTCCGTCGAGCAGCTCGGAAAGCTCCTTGGGCTTGACCGGGACGAACAGGTCTTGGGTCGTGAAAAGGGCGAGGAAGATCTTCGAAGCGCAAAAGGATACGGCGAGCGCGTCGCCTCGCTTGCGGCGGTACTCCTTCAATCGTTCCATGAAGCGGGTCGAGAGGAGATAGCGCGCCTCGACCTGATCGTCCGAATGGACCGCGAAGAATCGCTCGAATTCGGGAT
>DASYRY010000264.1:0-4248 GCA_036004025.1 Candidatus Polarisedimenticolia bacterium
GGGAGAGAAGGGCAGATTTCCAAGGGTGAAGAGTGACGGGAGCGATTCAGATTCGCATCACCGAAAAACGGAGAGACGTCATGGACTGGGTCAAGATGGTGGAGGCCAGGGAGCTACGGGAAAAGGTTCCCGGATTTAGCGTGGGGGACACGGTCAAGGTGCACGTCAAGGTCCGGGAGGGGGAAAAGGAGCGCATCCAGATCTTCGAAGGGATGGTGATCGCGAGGAAAGGCGGCGGCGTGAGTGCATCGTTCACCGTGCGCAAGATCTCGGACGGCGTGGGCGTGGAACGAATCTTCCCGCTGCATTCGCCCATCCTGGACAAGGTGGAAGTATCACGGCACGGTCGCGTTCGCAGGGCCAAGCTGTTTTTCCTGAGGGAGCGGCGCGGGAAAGCGGCGCGGATCCAAGAAAAGAAATACGTCTGAGCCGGCCCTCTCCTTGCGCTGGGTGCATGAGGACCGACTCCGGAAAAGCGGGCACCGCCTCATCGCGGGATTGGACGAGGTGGGCCGGGGATCCCTCGCGGGTCCGGTCGTGGCGGCGGCGGTCATCCTGGATCGCGGATGTCGCCTGCCCGGCGTCAAGGACTCGAAGGTTCTCCGAGAGCCCTTGCGCCGCCGGCAGTTCGGTTGCATCGTGCTTTCGGCGGTCGCTTACGGGTTCGGAGTCGCCGACGCGGAGATGGTGGATCGAATGAATGTGTATGAGGCAACCCGGGAGGCGATGCGTCAAGCGCTGGCCTCCCTCGCCAGCGCCCCCGACGCCCTCCTGCTCGATGCCATGACTCTGCCCGATCTGCCACTTCCACAGGTGAGCCTGATCCACGGAGATCGGCGCTGTCTTTCGATTGCAGCCGCCTCGATCCTGGCCAAGGTCTATCGCGACGAGATGATGAAGGACTTCGACTCGATCTACCCTGCCTATCGCTTCAGCCAGAACAAAGGGTACGGGACGCTGGCTCATCGCCGCATCATCGGGGAAGTCGGGCTGTCGCCGCTTCACCGCCGAACCTTCTCGGTGCGACCGCCGCGATGGGAGGAGGGTCCCTGAGATGGCGCTGAACCGCGCCAAGGTGCTGGAGACGGCCGACAAGCTGGTCCGCCAGGGAAAGCTGGAGGACGCGATCCGGCATTACATGGTCCTCTCCGAGGACAATCCCCGCGACGTCAACACGATCAATCGAATCGGCGATCTCTACGTTCGGCTGCGCAAGAACAAGGAAGGCATCCGACAATTCATGCGTATCGCCGATTTCTATGCGGGCGACGGCTTCCACCTGAAGGCCATCGCCATGTACAAGAAAATCACCAAGCTGGAGCCCACTCACGTCGATGCCAACGAGCGCCTGGCCGACATGTACGCCAAGCAAGGGTTGAGCACCGAGGCAAAAACACAGTTTCTGGCCCTGGCGGAACAGTGCATCAAGGCGGGGCAAAAATCGAAGGCGCTGGAGATCTACGAGAAGATCCACGCTCTGGAGCCCGAGAATGCCAAGATTCAGCTGATCATCGCCGAGATTCACGCGCGGGACGAGGAGCCGGACAAGGCCTTCGATGGGTACATGGCGGTGGTCGCCCAGCTCAAGAAGAGAGGTCTGCCCGAAGAAGGGCTCAAAGTCCTGCAAAAGGCCTCGCGATTGAAGCCTGGCCACCCTGAGGTCCTGGCCCAAATGGCCGAGCTGCTTCAAGCCGGGGGGAAACAGCCGCAGGAAGCCCTGGGCATTCTGGAATCCCTCCACCAAGGAGATCCGGCGAACCCGCGCTATCTTCAGATGCTTGCGGAGGCGTACCTGCGAGCCGATCGAATCGACGCCTTCCAGAAGCTGAGCTCGTCGGTGGCCGGGGGAGAGCTTCGAGTCACGTTGCTGGAGACCGAAGCTCGCGCGCTGGTCCTGCGCTACGAACCCGAAAAAGCGGCGCAAAAACTCAAGGCGGCGGCCGAGGAAAGCCTGAAAGAAAACGGCGCCGAGGCTGCCGCAGCCCTCCTCGAGCAAGCCTTGAAGCTGGCTTCCGGCAAGCACGATTTTCTCTCTAGGCTGCTGGAGGTCTGGACCCAGGCGGCGAACAGGGATGGGATGGTTTCAGCCCTGGAGCGACTCGCTCAGGAGGAAGTGCAGACGAAGCAATGGGAGCGGGCCATCCACTTTCTGGATCGATTGCAGAACCTGGCGCCGGAGAGCGCGCTCGCCTCGGAAATGCGCAAAGAAGTGGAGAACAACGCACCGGCGGGAATCGGGCGACCCTCTGCCGCGAAGCAGGAGGAATCCAGCGTGCCTTCTCTCGACGAGCTCGAGCGAGTGGTGGAGCTCGACACCTCGGAGCTGCCTGGATCGGGCGACGAGGACGCCTTGGAGATCGACTTCGAGGAGCCTTCGGAGGAGATTCGTCCTCTCGAAGGCAGAGAGGAGATTTCGGGTCCTCTCGAGCGGGCCAACGAAGACGAGGCGATCCGGGAGCAGGAGCAGGCCTATTCGGGAAAGAGCGTCATCCAGGAGATGCGAGGCGATCCGGAAAAGCCGGAGATGGACGAGGACTTTCTCAACGAGCACTTCACGGAAGCCGAAGTCTTCCTGAAATACGGATTGATCGAGAAGGCACGCGAGCAGCTTCAAGCGATTCTGGATCGCTATCCCCAGCACATGCCCTCGCTGGCCAAAATGAAGGAAGTGCATGTCGAGGAGGGTCGCAAATCGGAAGCGGCGGGCCTCTGCCTGAGACTCGCGGCCCTGCACCGCGAAAAGGGGGAGGACGAGAAGGCATCGGAATGGGAAGAACAGGCCAAGGAGCTCGACCCGGGCGCGAAAGCCCAGAGCGCCGCGGCGCGCTCTTCCGGGCCTCCCCTCGCTTCGATGCTCGAGCATCTGGAGATTGCGGGCGCGCCGCCGGCCGCGGGTGACCTCGACCTGGACCTTTCCGAAGAGCTTTCAGGCGAGCCGCGCCCGAGCGCA
Organism: Candidatus Polarisedimenticolia bacterium; assembly: GCA_036004025.1. GTDB lineage: Bacteria > Acidobacteriota > Polarisedimenticolia > Gp22-AA2 > AA152 > AA152. The sequence goes on from DASYRY010000264.1 coordinate 2,951, forward strand.
GGAGACCGACCCATGCCCCCGCCGCTCCTCGCGGACGACCCGGAGGAGGAGCTGACGATCGAGCTGGTCGATGAAGCCGAGTCGGCACAATCTGAGGACGCGCGGATCGCCGATCGCATCCACCAGCTCGAATTCTCGCTTCAGCAAGGGTTGCACGAAGAGGCCGAGCAGATCTTTCGGGATCTGGAAGGCCTGGCGCCGTCCCATCCTGAACTGCGAAAGCTGAAAGAAAAGTTGACCGCCCCACCCCCGGTCTCGGTGACCTCGCTGCCCGTCACCGGAGGAGATCTGGACATGGACGTGGAGATGGCGTTCGGCTCCGCTCCTACGCCCGAGAGCACGGAGAAGGACTCCGCGCCGTCGCGCCCGGTCGAGGATGGATTCTTCGATCTCGCGGCGGAGCTGAAGGCCCACGCCGTGGACAGCACTCCCGACGCTTCCAGCGATCCGCTGGCGGGGTTGTCCACCAAGGGGGAGGCGACGATCGACGAAATCTTCAAGGCCTTCCGGAAGAAAGTGGAGCAACAAGTCGAGGAGGAAGATTACGAGACCCGATACAACCTGGGGATCGCCTATAAGGAGATGGGACTCCTGGACGAGGCGATCGGAGAGTTTCAGAACGCCTCGCGGGATCCGAACCTGTTCCTGGAATCCTGCAGCATCCTCGGCATCTGCTTCCGTGAAAAAGGAATGCTGGACCTCGCGGTCAAATGGTATCGCAAAGCATTGGAGTCGACGGGACATCCCGAGGAAAAGTATCAGGGGCTCCGCTACGATCTGGGCGACCTTCATCTGGAGCGCGGCGATTACGCCCAGGCCCTTTCTCTTTTCTCGGAGGTCTACGGAATCAATTCGAATTATCGCGACGTGGCTTCGAAGGTTCGCGAGCTGAGAAAGCGAGTCGGCTGACCTCGCCGAGATGTCGTCCTTCCCTTCACTCCACTTTTCGGTCATGCATCGCCTGACCGCGTCGTTCGCGACGCCCCGCGTGGACAAAGTGCGCCAAAAAAGGAACAAGAAAGCGCCCCATGCGGTCTGAGCGGGCACCCGCCCGGATAGAAATGAATTTTCTAACCCGTTGACTCCATGAAACTATCTCCGCTCGGAGAAGGGGTGGAAAGGTCGTTTCAATCTCGTTGGCAAAGGAGTTGCTTTTACCCAGGACAAGCATTCGGGAAGTTGGCGAAAGATGAATCCTTCTCCTTCATCCCGGATCTCAAGTTTGAATAGTTCGGCAGCCGGTGCAGGTCAGACATTCATCCCCCTGCCTGCCCCATACCCCCCCACCTCAACGAGAG
>DASYRY010000265.1:0-6059 GCA_036004025.1 Candidatus Polarisedimenticolia bacterium
CACGGCGTGGAGCACCGATTCGGAGACGATTTCCTTGTGACTCTTCAGCGTGGCCACCACCGACCCGTCGGCCCTCCGGGCGACGCCTTCCACCGCCTCGGCGAGCCGGAAGATCGTGCCCATCTCGCGCATCTCGTAGCAGAGGGCATCCACGATTTCAGAGTCGGCGAACTCCAGGATCCTGGACCGCTGCTCCACGACCGTCACCCGGACACCGAGCGCCGCCATCATGCATGCATACTCCACGCCGATGACTCCTGCTCCGATCACCGTCATCGTTCGCGGGATGATCGGCAGGCTCGGAAGGGTGTCGCTGTCCAGAATCGACTTGCCATCCACGGGGAACTTCTCGGAAGCGACAGGAACCGTCCCGCAGGCGAGGACGACGATCTCCGCCTCCAGCCGGAGATCCTCGGCATCGGAGGTCACTCGGATCTCGTGGGGGCTATCGAACGAGCCCAGCCCCTGGATCAGAACCACTCGGTTCCGGCGTAGCTGGTGATGGAAGACTTCGGCCTCGTGGCGCACCACATGCTGGATGCGTAGCGTGAGATCGGCGGGGGAAATGTCCTGCTTGACGGCGTAGGCCATGCCGTAGACGCCGCGCTGACGGTAGCCGGTCAGATAGAGGATGGCCTCGCGCAGGGTCTTGCTGGGGATGGTCCCCGTGTGGACGCAAGCTCCCCCGACGTCGGGCCGGGCATCCACCAGCGCTACGTTCTTCCCCAGCTTCGCGGCTTGGATGGCGGCGTGATGGCCGGCCGGACCCCCGCCGATGACGACCATGTCGTAGCGCGGGGGTCGGATCATTGACCCGCGGTCGCCAGGGTGAGGAGGAACGTCCGGAAAAGGCGTCGCATGCACGAGCAATGCGGAGGGGCCGGATCGGATCCGGCCCTCGCAGGAAAGGGTGCAGGGAGCTGATTACTTGAGATGCTTGGAGACCAGCTTGGTCATTTCGAACATGGAGACCTGCTTCTTGCCGCCGAACACCGGCTTGAGCATGTCGTCGGCGTTGATCATCCGCCTGTTCTTCGAGTCCTGAAGCTTGTTCTTCTTGATGTAGGCCCAGAGCTTCTTCGTGACCTCGGTGCGGGGAACAGGCTTGCTGCCGATCACCTCTCCGAGTGTTGCGCTGGGAGTCATGGGTTTCATGAACGCGGCGCTCGGCTTACGGGCCTTCTTTTTCTTCACGGGGGCCATCGACAGCTCCTTCAAGATGGGGTGGACGTTCCTTCAATCTTGCGCCAGAGCGCTATTCATACCCGTGGAGCGCAAAAAAATCAAGAGGGACAGGCTTCCGCGGCTCGAAGGCGTGAGGTTTTCGATCGGATCAGTGTCGATCCAGGAGATCGAGATAAGCATGGAGGAAGGCTCGGGCCCGGTGGACAAGATCCGGTCCGTGGCCGATCGCACCCTGGGCGATTTCCGGTGGGCTCTGCACGCTGAAGGACTCGCCGGGCCGCACGGTGTGGCCGTAGGTCCATTCTCCGATGCGCTCCGGAAGGACCTCGAAGTGGAATTGAAAGGCGTACCCAAACTTTCCGTGTCGAAACCCCTGTCGCCCGCAGAACCGGGAGCGCGCGAGAGAAACGGCGCCCGCCGGGAGATCGAAGGTGTCCGTGTGCCAGTGCAGCATCATAGAGCTCCCTGTGACGAGGCGCGAGGCCGCCGGATCCTGCTCGGCGCCGCGTTCCAGCTCGATGGGAAACCAGCCGATTTCCCGCTGCGGCCCTCTCATGACTCGGGCGCCGAGAGCCGCGGCCATGATCTGCGAGCCCAGGCAGATTCCGAGCGTGGGTCGATCCCGTTGGAGCCTTCCGGCGGCGACGGCGATCTCGTCGAGGAGAAAGGGGTGACGCGAGGCCTCGACCACGCTCATGGGACCGCCGAGGATGACCAGCAGGTCCGCATCTCCGGCGTCTGGAAGGAGAGGCTTGGCGCGGCGAGCGTCGACCAGGCGAGTCTCCCAGTGCCGCTCGCTCAGGACCGAAGCGAGGGATCCGAGGTCTTCGAAATCTTCGTGAAGAATTGCGATACAGAGTTGGGACATGACGGCTCGTGGCAGCGCCGCGCTCGATCAGGAATCGTGAGGGTCCGGGGCTGGAAAGGGAAGCAGCGTTCGCCGCCGCCGACGGGGACCCGACACCTTGGGAGGAGGAACCAGTCGATCGAAAAGTGTTTCGATGGTCCGCTCGAATGCGCCGAGCAGATGGACGGGGACGGAAGACGCCGGGAACCGGCGCGGTGAGGCGGCCGGGTCGTCCTCTTTCTCGCCGGAGCAAAGCTCCGCGTCGGCCATCTCGATCGCCAGGCGCTCACGCAGCATTCTCGCCACGACGTACTCGAGCTTCTTTTCCCAGATACAGCGGCGCCGTTCGTGGCTGTCCTCCCCCTCCGATGCTTTACGCCCGCGCTCTTGCCCCACCTTCCGAATGGTCTCGAGCGCCTTGCGTTCTTGCTCCTGGTAGGAGAGGTAGACGCGCTCCTCGACTTCGCACCACAAGCACATACGAGATGCTCCTCTTCCTCGCGCGACTGCGGGCAGGTTCGCGCTCCGCCGTCGAAGCGGCAGATGATAGCACAAAATCGGGTGGAGTCGGTCGGATATGCCCCAGGCGGTTCGACGCCGGCGGACCCGAGTATTCCGGTCTCAGTTTTGTCGATTCTTGGTCCAGCGGTCGTTGGTGATTCCGTGCTTCGCGACCTTGTAGTTCATGACGCGGCTGGACACGCCCAGGAGCTTGGCCGCGTCCTTTTGGACCCAATTGCTGCGCTTGAGCGCTTCGAGGAGGGCCTGCTTCTCGAGAAACTCGAGGTTCAGCAGGCTCGGGTCCACAAGAGGCGGCATCTCTCCGGGGCTGCCGTTCCTACGGCCTAGTATGCTCAGGTCCTGCTCGGTGACGGTGTCCGATTCCGCCATCAGCACCGCCCTCTCGATAGTGTTCTCCAACTCGCGGACGTTTCCCGGCCAGTCGTGGCGCATCAACATCTCCAGCGCCCTTTCGGAGAAACCCTTCAACGGCCGCTTCAGCTCGAGGCCGAACTTCGTCATAAAATGTCGGGCCAGTGGAAGGATGTCCTCGCGCCGCTCGCGCAGCGACGGGACCCGGATGTTGACCACGTTGAGGCGGTAGAAGAGGTCCTCCCGGAATCTTCCTTCGGCGATGGCATCGGGAAGGTCCACGTTGGTCGCGGCGATGATGCGAACGTCCACCTTGAGGGTGCGGCTCCCCCCCACGCGCTCGAATTCCTGCTCTTGAATCGCCCGAAGCACTTTGGCCTGGGTCGAGGCGCTCATGTTTCCGACCTCGTCGAGGAACAAGGTCCCTTCGTTGGCGAGCTCAAACCGGCCGCTGCGCTGCCGATCGGCCCCGGTGAACGCCCCTTTCTCGTGTCCGAACAGCTCGCTCTCCAGGAGTGTGTCGGTAAGGGAAGCGCAGTTCATCTTCACAAAGTTGGAGTCGCGCCGCGGGCTGTTCTGGTGGATGGCCTCGGCGATCAGCTCCTTGCCCGTCCCGGTCTCCCCGACGATGAGGACCGTGGCGTTGCTGCCCGCCACCTTCTCGATCGTGGTGAAGATTTCCTTCATGCTGCCGGATTCGCCCACGATGCCTTCGGCGCCGGGCCCGTCCCGGAGGTAGTTCACCTTCTGGACGAGTCGCCGGTGCTCGAGGGCGCGATGGATCTTGACCTCCAGCTCGTCGATCGAGAAGGGCTTCTGGATATAGTCGTACGCGCCCTGCTTGATCGCCTCGACGGCCCCTTCCACCGTGCCGAAGGCGGTCATGATGATGACCGGGGTGTCCTCGTTCACATGCCGCGCGCGCTTCAGGACGTCCATCCCGTCCCCTCCCGGCATCTTGAGATCCGTCACCACCAGGTCGAAGACTTGCCGCTCCATTCTCTCGATGGCCTCCCGGCCGGAGGCGGCCTGGACCACCTTGAATCCATTCTCGGAGAAAGCCTGGCTCAGACCCTCTCGAAGTGTGCTCTCGTCCTCCGCGATCAGGATGTTCTTCATGGTTCGCTCGTCTCCGACGTCCTTTCGGACATGGGGGCACCGTCGTGCCGGGTGACCAGGGGCAGCTTCACGATGAAGGTGCTGCCGCGTCCGACCTGGCTCTCGAAGTCCAGGATTCCCTGGTGGCCATCCACGATCTTTCTGGCCAGCGGGAGCCCGACTCCGGAGCCTGTCTGCTTGGTGGTGAAGAAGGGATAGAAGAGCCGGTCGTGAACCTCCTCCGGGATGCCTTTCCCCGTGTCGGTGATCCTTACCACCGCGTAGGAGTCGAACGAGAGGCGGAGCGACCGGTCGTTCTCGAGAAAAGAGTCGGACCTCAGCGGTGAAGGGAGGATCTCCCGCCGGGTCTCCACGCGGACCTCGCCCGAGAGGGGGATCGCCTCGAGCGAGTTCCGAACGAGATTGGCGATTGCGTCCCGCATTCGCTCGGGGTCCATCCAAACCAGCGGGAGCGTGGGATCCAGATCGAGGCTCAGGGTGATGGTTTTCCCTTCCTGAAAGATCGAGGCGCTGCGCACCGCCTCCTGCACGACCCCGGCGAGGCTCGCAGGCCGTCGCTCCAAGTGAAGCGGCCTCACGTACTCGAGGCTGTCCACCACGGTCCGGTTCAGCCGCTTCACCTCGCTCACGATCCGGTCCACGAGGGATAGCTCCTCCGGTCGGGTCGCGAGCCTGCGTCTCAGCAGGGAGGCCGTCACTTCGATTCCGCCAAGGGGATTGCGAATCTCGTGCGCCATGCCCGCGGCCATCTGCCCCAGGGCGGCGAGCCGTTCCTTGAGCTGTTCCTGCTCCTGACGGTGCTCGATCTGGGTGAGATCGCGGAACAACAGCGCGGCGCCCAGGACTTGTCCCGCATCGTCGCGGATCAACGGCATCGAGAATCCGATGGTGCGCTTGCGCCCGTCTCGGAGGCGAAGGTCCATCTCGGCGCGATTGGGCTGGTTTTTCATTCGAAACGACTCCATGAAGATGGAGGCGAGCTTCGGATGATCCTTGAGCGCTTCCGAGCAGGACATTCCCAAATCAGGGTCCTTCAGCTCGAGGATCTTTCTCGCGAGGGCGTTGATGCTGGTGATCCGCCCTTCTCGATCGATGGAGATGCACCCGCATCTCAAGCTCGCGAAGAGTTGCCTGTAGAACGGGTCCCCGGGCGGTGAGAACCGGGGTGAGGACGACCGAGCCGGGGAAGAACGATGTGACATAAATTGACACAATCCTTTGATCTACAAGGGGTTAATATAGGACTGGCGAAGAGAGGGTCAAGGAATTGAATTAAGCGATGACAGATACGTAGCTTACCGGCGGGGACGTGGGGAGAAGACGGGCTCGAGCGCCCGAAAGAGGAACCGGAGAACCCGGTAGGCGGCGCCCGGAGGCTCGCCGTCTTCGGGGAGACCCGAACCTGGCAGGAGCGCCTGGAGCGGAGCATGGATCCGGTAGAGCGATCGATAGAACCACGCACGGGCGTCGCTTCCGACGGAGAACGGCCGGGGACCGAGGCCGTCGACCCGCTCCACCTCCGCGGCCTCGACCCTTCCGAGCACCGCCTCGGGAGCCACCAGCTCCCGCACGGCGTTGTTGTCTCCCTGAAAGACGAGCTGCTCCTTTCCGGCCGTCCGCTTCTTCCAGATGAGCCGATGGACGGTAAGAACTCCCGAGTGGATGAAGATGCCGATATCTCCCACTTGCAGCGCCTGCGCCGGCGCGGAGCGTACGTGAAGCTTCCAGCCCTCCTGAAGCGTGGGATGCATGCTCTCCCCGCGCAGGGTGATGCGCCCCGCGCCGCAGGCTTTCAGGCTGTCGCAAAGCAGCTCAAGTGTCCCCTGGGGATCCGCGCTCATCTCATCGCACCGAAAAGCGGGCCTCCGCTTCCGAGGTCAACCCGGTCACTCGATCTTTCACCTTGACCAGAAGCTTGAATTCGCCGGGGGGCCAGCCGGTCAGAGGGAAAGCATACCCGTGGACGAGCCCCGATTGCCTCTCGAAAAGCGTAGGCCTCCCCGCCGGCTCGAAGGTCAGCTCACCGGTCTTCCTC
>DASYRY010000266.1:0-2371 GCA_036004025.1 Candidatus Polarisedimenticolia bacterium
TATTGCCGCGAGACCACCGAGCCTTAGCTGCTTTCCTTGCTGCCTGAGATCGCTTCTTATCTGTCATTCCAGCCGCCCTGGCCTTCCCTCCCTTGCTTGCCCCCAATTTCGACAAGGCAACCGCTGCCTCGTTCTTCGGGCGGTCCTTGGGGGCTTCGGATTTTGGCTTCTGCTTGGTGGCTTCCTGGACCACGCGGAGCGCGTTCTGGGAGAAGTCTAGGCCGCTATCGGGACGTCGTGGGCTCATGGGGAAAGTATACGCGCGCGGGAGGCCATGCGCGACGGCTCATTCAAACTTGACCACTACCGCTCGGGGTGATCTCTTGACATGACAGATCCTTAGACCTAAACTGCCGACGCTGCGAAAGGCCTGGAGCTTTTCACGTCTGTACTTCGAGTCTTTCTCATCTGGGGTCGCGCTTCGGGAGCCTAACGTTTCTCACCGCAGGCTGAGCGGGGAGAGGCTGGCCATCCACAACGCCCTGGAGCCGGAACATTCCGTCGACATCGTCAAGCGAACGATCCTGTCGGATCCGAGGATCGTTGAAGAGGGACTCTTCGTCCTCGACGCTCATCTTCGCGCGGGCGAGAAAGGTCTCATCGATCTACTGGCTGTCGATGGGTCCCGCGCCCTCGTAATCCTCGAAATCGAAAGCAGTGGAGAAGACGATCTACTCTGTCGCTCGCTGGAACACCAGGAATGGGTCGAATCCCAGATTCATTTCCTTCGCCGGTTGTACGGTCCTGAGAGAATCCATCCCTTTCGCACGCCGCGTGCCATCCTTCTTGCCCAGGATTTCTCCCCATCGTTTCTTCGCAAAGTCGCCGATCTGGAAGTTCCGATCACACCTATCCTCTACAGATTGGGAGGAATCGGCGGCGGCAGCGCGCACTCGCTGGAGCTCGTCAAGGAGGCCGTCGCGTCTCAGAAGATTCCCGCCCGCGCCGCGCGCAGAATCTCGCTCATGGCGGCCTCGGCCCGCGGCCTGAGCCCGGAGGAGCTGGCCGCGGGGGTGCAGCGAACCCTCATGCCTCAAGCCTGTCCGTCCGTTCGCGGGTACGACATCGCCGGAACGACCCTCTCCCGCCACGCGCTCGGTGGGGATACCTACGACTTTCTGCGCCGCGACGGAAATCGGCTGTGGATCATGGTGGGAGACGTAGCGGGGAAGGGACATGCCGCCGCCCTGATCCTGTCCCATTTTCACGCGATGATCCGCGGCTTGGCGGCATCGGAGCTTCCTTTGTTCCAGCTCGTGGGAAAGCTGAATGACATCCTTTCACGGGCCCTCCCGATCAACGAATTCATCTCGTTCTTTGTCCTGGAGCTGGAGCCGGAGAAGGGCATCGCCCGCTACGTCAATGCCGGCCATAATCCTCCTGCTCTGATCCGAATGTCGGGACAGACGGAGTTCCTCAATGGAAGCGGGCCGGTTCTGGGGGTTGTCGCCGGCTCGGTGTATCCCGCGCACGAGATCCGAATCGACCCAGGGGATACGCTCCTGCTCTACACGGATGGCGCCACGGAGAGCCAGAATGCGGATTTGGAGGAGTTCGGAGAGGAGCGGCTCGTCCAATGCTTGAGAGAGGTCGCCGCCATGAGAAGCGAGCAGGGCCTGGCCAAGCTTCAGCGTTTCATCCTGGATTTTTGCGGGCCTGTCCCCCGCTTCGACGACATCACCCTCGTGCTGCTTCGACGCATCCCGGATCGACTTCCCGCCGTTTGAGGCCCGGGGCCGTCACCGACGTTCCCTAGATTCTTCGATTTTTGCCCGCGAGGCTTCCAGATCCTCGATTCGCCTTGGCCAGTCCTTCTTGAGAAGACGGGACAACGCCCGGTCGGCCAGGACCCGGCCGCCCGTCTGGCAGCGCGGGCAGTAATTGCACTCGTTTTCGGCGTAGGCGATTCGCTGCACCGCCGTTCCGCAGTCGGGGCAGGGCTTGCGGAACCTTCCGTGCACCGCCATTGCATCGCGAAACGCCGTGACCTTCTCGGGGAATCCTTCTCCCGCCTCGTCGCGCAGCCGGTCCGTCCATTCGCTGAGAACCGTCACCGCCGCCTCGCGCAGCTTGGTGATTTCTTCCTCCGAGAGCCGGCGCGTGAGCTGCATGGGAGAGAGCCGCGCACGGTGGAGGATTTCATCGGAATAGGCATTCCCAATGCCGCTGAAGAGTCGAGGATCGGTGAGCGCTCGCTTGAGGGTATGGTTCTCCGACCGCAACGCGTCGCCGAACTGCTGCCGCCCGCTCGCCAGCACCTCGAGACCGCCTCTCTCGAAGGCCTGCATCTCCGCCGCACCGCGGACAAGGTGAAGGGAGGCGCGTTTCTTCGAGCCTGCCTCCGTCAGGAGGAGAGTCCCCTCGGGGAAAT
>DASYRY010000267.1:0-3634 GCA_036004025.1 Candidatus Polarisedimenticolia bacterium
GCTCCTGGTCGAGGACGATGGCGAGACGCGCGAGCAGTTCGCCTCGGCGCTCCGGTCCGCCGGCGCTCAGGTGTGGGCCGTCGGCTCCACGCGCGAGGGCCTCGAGATGCTCGGCACGGTCACGCCGGACCTGCTGGTCGCCGACGTCGGCGGGCCAGGCCAGGAGGGCGCCGAGCTCATCGGGAAGGTCCGCGCGCTTGTCGGGTCGTCGGGCCACGTCCCCGCCGTCGCGATCACCGCGGATGCCCGACGGGATCATCAGCGCGCACGGGCCGCCGGCTACGACGCGCACCTGGGGAAGCCCGTCGAGCCCGACCGGCTCCGGCGCGTCGTCGCCCGGCTCTTCCTGCACGATCGCGCGAGTTGATCTCGGAGGGGACCTGGACCCCACGCATGAGAGCCGATTGACGGGCCTCAAGGCGATCAAAGCCGAGGGCGGTCTGACATTCGCCCAGGACGGCGCCCCTCGAGGGATTCCGCACGATGCAAGGGATCGCGGCCGGGATGCTAGATGTTCACGGTAAGCAGTCGTCGAATACCGGCGACCGAGCTGGTAAATTCAGGAGTCTCCATCGTCTGCATGGTGCGCGGTCGTGGCAGGCGAATGGGTACGATTTCCAGGAGATGCCCGGGGCGCGGCGACATCACCGCAACCCGATCGGAAAGGAAGACCGCCTCCGGTATGCTGTGCGTGATGAGAACAACCGTCTTTCGACTCTCCTGCCAGATGCGAAGAAGCTCGAGGTTCATTCGTTCACGGGTGAGGGCGTCGAGGGCGCCGAATGGCTCGTCCATCAGGAGGAGGGGAGGATCGTGAATCAGCGCGCGGCAGATGGACGCCCGCTGCTGCATTCCCCCCGATAGCTGATACGGGTACTTCGCCTCGAACCCCTCCAGGCCGACCATCTTGAGTAACTGCAGGGCTCGCTGCCGGTATTCTCTGAGGTTCAGCCTCCGGACCTCTGCCTGGAGGAGGACGTTGTCCAGTACCGTGCGCCAGGCCATGAGGACGGGATTTTGGAACACGATGCCCGCATTCGGCGTGGGCCCAACGACCGGAGATCCGTTGACCGCGATTCGTCCCCGGTTGGGCATCAACAGCCCCACGATGACGCGAAGGAGGGTCGTCTTTCCACAGCCGCTCGGCCCCACGATCGAAAAAAACTCCCCCCGTTTCGCCTCGAAATTGACGTCGTGCAGGGCCTGGACGGTCCCATCTCGGGAATTGAAGACGACCGAAACGTTTTCGACCAGTATGGTGCTCTCGGCCATGCCGCTCAGGGCCCCGTCCGCCACGCTGGTCCTGCGCTATTTGTCTGGAACGAACTCGTTCGTGTAAAAGCGTTCGATGGCGAGCTTCTTCTCCTGCCCGCCATACGTCACCATCACTTCCTGCGCCTTTTCCCAATCGCTCCTGTCCATCCACCCGAGAGGCTTTCCCTGGGTGTTCTTCGTGTGGAACAGCGGGAAGCTCGCGGTCAGCTCTTTCAGCGTCGTCTCGCGCTTCCGCTCCGGGAACACCCTCAACGCAGCGTCGACGGCCGCTTCGGGATTTTTCATCGTGGCCTCGAACCCTCGCGAGATGGCGCGAAGGAATTTCCGCGTGAGGTCCTTGTCGGGCGGGGTCTTGGTATTGGCCATGATCCCGACCCCGAGGAGGGGCGCGCCCCAGTCGGCCAATCTGAGGACGTTGAGTTTCACCCCCGCCGCTTCGATCTGGGGGACCTGCTCGTTCACGTACGCCACGATCGCGTCGACCTTGTGCTGCAGGAGGGCTTCCCGCTTGGCTCCGCCGGAGGAGAGCTGGACGACCCGAACCTTGCCGGTCAGGCCATTGGCGGCCAGAAACGCCGGGAGAACCGCCTGGTCGCCGCCTCCGGCCGCGACGGCGATGGATTTACCCACGAGCTCGGCCGGGTTGGTCCCGCCGAGATCGGCGCGAGTCGCCACCGCCATCGGGTGCGTCTGGAGAATACCGTAGATCCCGATGACGGGAACCCCTTGGGCGATGCCCTTCATCATCGTGCCGTAATCGGCCTCGCCAAAGGTGTTCTCCCCGGTCCCCATCAGCTTCACATTGGTGCCGGAGCCCATCCCCGTGAGGATGGTCACGTCGAGACCTTCCTTCTCGAAGAAGCCGAGTTCCTTGGCGTAGTAATAGGCAGGCGCGTGGCCATAGAGAATCCAGCTGTAGCGGAACGTGATTTTCTGGAGGCCTTGGGCGCCCACCGGCTCCGCGGAGAACATCGCGAGCAGCAGGACGAACAAGGGTGCCCAGCGCGTCGACTTTTTCAGCATGGCGTTTCGCTTCAGCATGGCTTGCCTCCTTGTCGAACCCCCGTGGCTAGGCGCCGGAGACTTTTGGAACTTCTCCGTCCGGACGGAAGGCGACGTGCCAGGGAATGACGAGCTTTTCGATCCAGCGTATGACCCAGAAAAAACTCACGCCGAGCGCCGACACGACGATGAGGGTGCCGAAGAGCAATTCAGCATTGGTATCGCTATTGGCCACGACGATGAGATATCCCAACCCCTTATCCGAGCCCACGTACTCTCCCACGATGGCGCCGCTCGTCGCGAGCGCGACCGAGATCTTGGCCCCGCTGAAGAGATACGGCAGCGAATGAGGCAAACGGCCTTTCCAAAAAACCTGCCACTTGCTGGCCGACATGGAGCGGATCAGATCGACCATCTCGCTCTCGACGGCGTTCATCCCGGCCGCCACGGCGATCACGATGGGGAAATACCCCATGAGAAAGCTGACGACGATCTTCGACTTCATGTCGAATCCGAACCAGATGATCAGCAGCGGAGCCACGGAGATGTAGGGGACGGTCTGGAGAAAGACCAGCACCGGGGAGATCACCTTGTCGAGGGTCCTGGACCAGACCATCACCACGGCCGTCAGCACGCCGATCACCACGCTGAGGGCGAAGCCGGCGAGGATTTCGTAGAGGGTGATCAGACCGTGACTGGAGAAGGTGTGGTAGGAAGCGACGACCTTCCGAAAGGCGGCCACGGGCGTCGGGAGGAACGTGGACGGCAGCCGGAAGCTCACGACGAGAAGCTGCCAGGCGGCGAGGGTCACGAAGATAGCGACAGCCGGATACAGGATCTCGGGGTTCACGACCCTGACTCCGGCGCCTCTGTGTGTTCGGCGACGCACGGCAAAGCGCCCTTAGAACGTGATGCCGACCTGATCGGTCATCCTGATCGACACGTGCCAGGGGAGGAGTAGGCGCTCCACCTGCACCACGATGACGTACATCACAACGCTGATGAATGCGAGCGTCAGAACCGTGGCAAAGAGTCCGGCGGTGTCGAGATTGCCTTGTGTGAGCAACAAATAGTAGCCGAGTCCACGGTAGGAGGCCATCCACTCTCCGACGATGACGCCCACGGTCGCAAAGGGCACCGCCACTTTGGCTCCCGCGAAAAAGTGCGGAAGCGCGGCCGGGATACGCGCCTTCCAGAAGACCTGAAGAGTCGTGGGCGACATCGATCGGATCATCTCCACCATCTCCGTGTCGACGGACTTCAATCCCGCGGCCGTCGAGATGAAAATGGGGAAAAAGGCGATGAGGAAGGAGACCAGGACCTTCGGGAGCAGGCCGAAACCGAACCAGATGACGAA
>DASYRY010000268.1:0-5887 GCA_036004025.1 Candidatus Polarisedimenticolia bacterium
CATCGAGGGAGCGACCAGCACCGGACAGGAGACGGCGAGAAAGAACGTGGAGAGAAAGTCCTGCGCCAAGCCGTGCGCCAACCGTGCGAGCGTGGCCGCCGTCGCGGGCGCCACCGCAAGCACCGAGATCCGTCGGGCGAGGGCGATGTGCTCCACGTCCCCTCCTCCCGCGAGATCGTACAATTCTCTGATCACGGGGCGGCCGGTGACCGTCTGCAGGGTAAGCGGAGTGACGAAAGCTTCGGCGTTCCTCGTGAGGATGGCCGTGACTTCCACGCCCGACCGCACCAGGGCCCGGACCAGCTCGGGCGTCTTGTAGGCGCCGATGCCGCCGCTGACCCCGAGAGCGATTTCAAGCCCTTTCTTACTCGACATCCACTCCCTCGGAAGAGACCGCCATCTCGGGTTCCTGCCCGAGCACCGGCTCCGCAACCTCCGGCTCACGCGCCACCACGAGTCCCTGCCGGACCTCGTCCTGGGCGACGGTAGTGGGCTTGCGGGAGCGCGGCTCGACGCGCGGTCGGGCGCCGCGCTGCAGCTGCTGGCACCGAGCGGCTGCGATGCTGATGAATTTGAACTTGTTTTCCACGGATTGCGTCTCCATTCACAATCTCCTCGTCTTGGGGGTCAGCCCCGGGTGTCGGTGCGGAATGCCTCGAGAACACGCTTCGCCCTGGTTGCCTGCCGGCGGGTCCGGCAGCGCTCGGCGACCACGATCGCCTTGAGCTCCTTCAGCGCCAGCTCCAGATCGTCGTTGAAGATCAAGTAATCATACCTCATGGATCTGAGGACTTCCCGCCTGGCCATTGCCAGCCGGCGCACGCGGAGCCGGGGATCGGTCCCGCGCCGGCGGTGCCGATCGCGAAGGGTGTCCGGGGTGGGGGGGACGATGAAGATGAGCACGGCATTCTTCGATCGCCGGCGCACCTGCTCCGCCCCCTGTGTATCGATGTCCAGCAGGACGTCCTCTCCTCGGCGCAGTGCGGCCTCCAGATCGGAACGGGGCGTTCCGTAGAACCGCCCGTCCACTCGAGCCCATTCGAGGAACTTCTCCTCTTTCAGAAGCCTTCCGAAGCGCTCTTCCGAAACGAAGTGGTAGTCCTTCCCGTCGCGCTCTGCGCGTCGGCGCGCCCGGGTCGTGTAGGAGATCGAGAATCGCAAGCCGTCCAGACTTCGCAGAAGCCGCTTGCAGAGCGTCGATTTTCCGACCCCGCTGGGCCCGGAGACGACCAGCAACGCTCCCCGGATAGGGAGAGCCCGGGCCGCGCTTCCTCGCCGCGGGGCCGCGCGGCCCCGTGACTCACTCAAGATTCTGGACCTGCTCCCGGACCCTCTCCACTTCCGCCTTCATTCGCAAGGCGGCCTGGGAGACCTCCAGGCTCTCGGATTTGGAGGCGATGGTGTTCACCTCTCGATGAAGCTCCTGCACGAGAAAGTCGAGGGACTTTCCCACCGGGCCGTCAGGGGTTTCCAGCAGCTCGATCGCCTTGCGGAGATGGGCCGTCAGCCGCACGACCTCCTCGGCGATGTCGCACCGCCCCGCCAGGTAGGCCGCCTCTTGCGAGAGCCGGCCGGGATCGAGAGGAACCGCATCCAATAGCGAGTCCATTCGCTTCCGGATCTTCGCCATCGCCTCGGGAAGAGCCTTCTCGGACGATTGGCTCACCGAGTCCACTTCCGACAGGATCGCCTGCAGTCTCGACGTGAGGTCGCTCTTCAGATTCTCCCCCTCCTGGACCCTCGCCTCCTCGAACGATTGAAGCGCCTGGTCGAGGGCCTGGCGAAGCAGGCCTTGCTCCTGCTCGCCACCCGCCCCCCGCGGGAACTCGACGCGCACGGCCCCTGGCAAAGAGAGAACCGAGGTCAGCTCGAGGCTCCCGGGAAGCGCGAATTCCTTGACGATCGTCCCGGCGGCTTCCAGGTACTCTGCGATCACGCCGCGATGAATGGAGACCCTGGCAGCCGGCTCCTCCATCTGGGCACGCTCCACGCGGACGTCCACGCGTCCGCGTCGCGCCACCTGACCGACCTGCCGCCGGAGCTCGGCCTCCAGCTCGGACATCTCTTCGGGCATGCGGAATCGAACCTCCAGGAATCGGTGATTGACGCCACGGATCTCGACTTCGAAGCGAACCCGGTCGCTGGCCGCTTCTCCCCTGCCGAATCCGGTCATGCTCCTAATCATGGATGGGATCGCCTCCAGGTCCCGTGACGCGGGCTTGAAGGACCTCATGGATGGCATGGGCGGCGCGCTCGAAGCATCCCGGCTCGCCGAGCTTTTTCCGCAGACCGATCAGCTCCTCGCGCAGATCCCGGGCCCGATCGGAACGGGTGAGGATCGGATGCAGCGCGTCGGCGAGACGGGGGGCCGTAAAATCCTTCTGGACCAGCTCGGGGACCAGCCGCTTTCCCGCCACGATGTTGACCAGGCCCACGTCACGAACGTGCGCCAGCAGCGATGCCAGGGCGTAGGTCACTCTGCTCGTCCGATACGCCACCACGAGCGGAACACCCAGCAGGGCCGCCTCGAGCGTGGCCGTTCCGGATTTTACCACCGCGGCATCCATCGTGCCGAGGACCTCCCAGGACCTTCCCTGTACGAGATGGATTTCCGGCCCGCCCTTGGCTCGCTCGAGATAGGGCTCGAAGTCGCGGATGTTCAGCGTCGACGCCACCGGCACCACGCAGTGAAAATCCCGGACACGGTCCTTCAGGAGGGCGGCGCATTCGAGCATCACGGGAAAGTGCGTTTCCAGCTCCTTCCGGCGGCTCCCTGGCAGGAGTCCCACGACCCTTCTCTCGGGGTCCCACCCGAAGGCCACCCTGGCGACGCGCCGATCGAACGGAGGCGGAAGGATGTCCAGAAGCGGGTGCCCGACGAATTCCACCGGAACTCCGGCCTCGCGGTAGATGGCTTCCTCGAACGGCAGGATCACCAGCATCTTGTTCACCCAGCGCGCGATCGACCGCACTCGGGATCGGCGCCAGGCCCAGACCTGAGGGCTGATGAAATAGACGACGGGCACGTTCGCCTGTTTCGCTTCCCGGGCAAGGCGGAGATTAAAATCGGGATAGTCGATCAGCAGCAAGAGATCCGGCGGCGTCCGATGCAGCGATCTCTTGGCCTGCCGAAAGGCGGCGCGAATCGGCTTCCAGTGGGAGAGAACTTCGGTCAATCCCACGACCGCCAGATCTTTGGAATCGGCGAAGAGATGGACCCCCTCCTCCCGCATGCGCTCCCCGCCGATGCCGCTGAACGTCGTCCCCGGGGCTCGCTTTCTCAAAGCGCGAACCAGAAGCGATCCGTAGAGATCTCCGGAAGCCTCCCCCGCCACCAGAAGCACCCGGGGTGCCGGCTCGATCACTCCGGGCCTTCCGACAAGGCGAGTGCGTCGGCCTCCGAGGTGAGGCGTTTGAGCTCCGATTCCAGGAGTCCCCTGGCCTCCTCTTGCTCGCGCGTCGAAGCGCCGCGCCCGACCTGAATCGGGGGGCCGTAGACGAACACGCCGCGACCGAAGGGCAGGGGGATCAGAAATCGGTCCCACGATTTGAGGAGTTTTTTTTTGAGCAGGAGTAGGCGACCGGAACGATCGGGGCACCGCTCAGTCGGGCGGCCGCGATGACTCCCATCTGGACGATCTCTCCCGGCCCTCGAGGTCCGTCAGGTGTGAACGCGGCGTCGAACCCGTCCTTCATGCGCCGCAGAATCTCCCGCAATCCCGCCGCGCCCCCTCGGGTCGAGCTCCCCCGGGCCGTGACGAAGCCGAACCGCCGCATCGTCCGGCTGATCAGCTCGCCGTCCCGATGCTCGCTGATGAGGATGGCGATGCGGGATCCCGGATACGCGTAGGGCATCAGGAAGAGGCGTCCGTGCCAGAAGGCGAGGATGAACGGGCGCCCCTGGCCGCGAAGGTCCTCCAGGATTCCTCGATTCTTGTAGACCACGCGGGTCGTCGCGCGCGTCAAGCGGATCCAGAGGGCCGCCAGATGCGGAACGAGGAAGAGCGCCAGGGCTGCTGCAGGGAACGCTTGACGTCGGCTCAACGGTGGAGCTCCGGGCGGTATCTTAGGGAGGGGACCTCCGCGCTGTCAAGATTGCGCGCGGGCTTGACAGGGGTGATCGCGACCCCTAGACTGCCAACCGCTCGAGCCGAGCTGAGCAAAGGAGCGACGCGTGCCCAAGAAGCGGAGAGTCGTGATCACGGGCGGAGCCGGCTTCATTGGCTCCCACCTCTGCGATTATTTCATGGGAAAAGGATGCGAGGTCGTCTGCATCGACAACCTCCTGACCGGTTCACCCGACAACGTGGTTCATCTGCTGAAAGAACCCGGCTTCACGTTCCTGGACATGGATGTCTCGGGATTCATCCATCTCGCGGGACCCATCGACGCCATTCTCCATTTCGCCTCTCCGGCGAGCCCCATCGATTACCTGGAACATCCGATCCAGACGCTGAAAGTCGGCTCTCTCGGAACCCACAAGGCGCTGGGATTGGCACGCGAGAAGAAGGCCGCCTTCCTGCTCGCGTCGACCTCAGAGGTGTACGGCGACCCGCTGGTCCATCCGCAGGAGGAGAGCTACTGGGGAAACGTGAATCCCATCGGGCCGAGAGGGGTTTACGACGAAGCCAAGCGCTTCTCGGAAGCGCTGACCATGGCCTACCATCGAAGTCACCGTCTCAACACCAAGATCGTCCGGATCTTCAATACCTACGGACCTCGGATGAGGATCAGCGACGGTCGCGCCATCCCCAGCTTCCTGGCCCAGGCCCTCCAGGGAAAGCCCCTGACCGTCTATGGGGACGGAAGCCAGACGCGAAGCTTTTGTTTCGTCTCGGATCTCGTCCAAGGCATTTCTCGGCTTCTCGATTCGCGGTACCACCTTCCCGTGAACTTGGGCAATCCTCAGGAGATGACCATCCTCCAGATGGCCCGCGAGGTCCATCGGGTGACTCGAAGCCGAAGCCGCATCGTCTTTCGACCGCTTCCCGTCGACGACCCCAAGGTCCGCCAGCCCAGCATTGCTCTGGCGCGACGCTTGTTGCGCTGGAATCCGAGGGTGAGCCTGCGTCAGGGATTGAAGGAGACGGCGAAGGACTTCAGGAGGCGCCTGAAATCTCGGCCCCGCTGAGCGCGGAAAAAGCGAACGATTCGCGGGTCCATGACCTAGCCCGCCGCTTTCTCTCCCGCCACTTTGGAATCGCGTGCCGCTGAGAGAGGGGGGGCTTTTCTTCCTTTCCCCTTCGCACTGCGGCTCTCGCCGTAATAGTAGTAGCCCACGTAGTAATAGTCCCGGTAGCTCGAGCGCTCCAGATCGACGTGGTTCAAGACCGCTCCGATGACGTTGGAATTGACGCTTCGGATGTTGCTGATGCATCTACGGACCAGCTCCTTGTCGGTCTGGTTGTGCCGAATGACGAACGCCACCATGTCCGACATGGAGGCGAGCAGGATGGAGTCGGTGAGCGACGCCACGGGCGGAGAGTCGACCAGAACCCAGTCGAAGCTCATCCGCAGCTCCGAGAGGAGCTGGGCGAACCGATCGCTCCCGAAGATGTCGGGAGGATTGGGAGGCAGAGGGCCCGAGGTCATGGCGTGCAGATTGGGCACCTGGGAATTCTTGAGGTAGTCCCTCCAGCTCTCGCTCTCCGGCGCGAGGATGTAGTTGGTCATCCCATGCCGCTTGTCCAAGTCAAGATGAAGATGGATGGTGGGCCGGCGCAGGTCGCAATCGAGCAGCGCGACGCGGTCGCCTGAAGCGGCGAGGGTCTTGGCCAGGTTGACGAGCGTCGTGCTCTTGCCCTCCTGGGGACCGGCGCTGGTCACCAGCAGGAGGTTCTTGTTCCTGCTCTTCCGGGAGAAGAGCAGGCTGGTCCGCAAGGTCTGG
>DASYRY010000269.1:0-2703 GCA_036004025.1 Candidatus Polarisedimenticolia bacterium
CGGCTATGAAGAGGCCTATCCCCGGGAGCTTTCAGGGGGGATGAAGCAGCGGGTCGGCCTGGCGCGAGCCCTGGCGGTCGAGCCGGAGCTGCTGCTGATGGACGAGCCTTTCTCCGCGCTGGACGCTCTGACGTCGGTGGCGCTGCGCGAAGAGCTGCTGGATCTCTGGCGCGATCCGGAGATTCCCCTGCGCACCATCCTGCTGATCACGCACATCATCGAGGAGGCCGTGGAGCTCGCAGACCGCGTCATCGTGCTCTCCAATCGCCCGGCGCACATTCTCAAGGATCTCCCGATACCCTTGCAGCGTCCTCGTAACAAGAAATCGGAGGAGTTCGGCCAGGTCGTGGACGAAATCTTCTCCCTCATCGCCTGACCCGGAAACGGCCGGGCCAAACGAAAGGAAAGAGCGAATGGCGGTCACACCGGTACCGGAAGTGGGGATGACCCGTATCCTGGGTCTCCTGGAGGTCCTGGACGATCACGGCGGACGGGAGGACATCTACCGGCTCGCCAGGGACCTCTCGTACGAATTCGGAGACCTTCTCGGCGTCATCAAAGCGGCGGAGATCGTGGGGCTCGTGGACACGCCGGGCGGGGATGTGGTGCTCCAGCCTCTGGGAAAGCAGATCATCGAGAGCGACGTCAACACCAAGAAAGCGCTGCTGAAGAAACAGGTCCGCCAGCACTCCCTGTTCGCCCACTTCGCAGAGTACCTGAGGGGCAGGCCCGAAAAAAAGGCGACCCGCGAAGAAATCGTGACCGAGGCGGGCAGGATTCTCCCGCAGGAGAAGCCCCTTTCCGTATTCCGGACGCTGGTAAACTGGGGACGCTATACCGAGCTTTTCGGCTACAACCGGGACGACGACGCCTTCTACCTCGACGCGGAAGAAACTCCGGCGCCTTAATCCACTTCTTTTTCTGCTTCAAAGCGAAGAAGGCGGCCGTGGCCGGCCGCCTTCTCTATCCGGGGGCAAGAGTCCCCGGGTCACAAGGCTCGATCACGAGATGGATCGAGGCCTCTCATCCTGTTCCGAAGCATTCCCGCAACCAGGGCCACGGCTTCGCCCGGTGCACCGCCGATTCTCTTTCCCACGAGCCGCTCCTCTTTCTATACGCCCGCATGGCGGCGAAGTCAACGGGAATATTTCAATCGCCTACCGAAGGCTGGCCGTTGCTGGAACTCAAGAGCCCGGAGAAAAGGCTGGACAGGGCCCACGATCTACTCTATAATTCAGAGTACTCTGGAATAAGGAGGTCCTACGTGGATGACGCCAAGCGACTCAGCGATGACTTGAAGTATCTGGGCGGCCTCGTCAAGCGATCGGAGGGCGACAGCTCTCCTTTCGCGATCTACCTTCTCTGGGCTCTGATGGTGCTGGTGGGCTTCGCCCTGGTGGATTTCGCGCCTCGAAGAGTGGGAGTGTTCTGGTCCATCGGCGGTCCTCTCGGGGGAGTGGCGAGCGCCATCCTCGGATACCGCCACAGCCTGAGAGTCGGCCAGCTGAATCGCGAAGAGGGGCTTCGGCACCTCTGGCATTGGGGCGGAATGATGGTGGCCATCGGCCTGGCGGTTCCCCTCGCGCTCGCCTCGGTGCAAGCGCTGAGTCGGGTCATCCTCCTGATCGTCGCGTTGTCCTATTTTCTCGCGGGCGTGCATCTGGAGCGGCCTCTCCGGTGGATCGGGGCCCTGATGATGGCGGGGTACGTGGCCCTCTTCTTCCTGACCAGTTATGGATGGACGATCGTGGGGATCCTGGTGGCCGTCGGACTGATCGTGAGCGGATTGTTGGAGCAGCGCCGTGGCGCGCCGGCGGTCCGATAGCTCTACGCCTCCCATTCGAGAAGGTCTCGAGGGATTGGACCGACTGCTCGAGCACCGGGTGCGGCTGGCCATTTGCGTTCTGCTGTCCAGGAACGACGCCATGAGCTTCAGCAGGCTCAAGCAGCTGCTGGAGGAAACCGATGGATCTCTGGGGGCGCACTTGATGAAGCTGGAAGCGGAGGGATTCGTCTCGTCGCGCAAGGAGTTTCTGGAGCGCAAGCCGCTGACGTGGTACTCCCTCAGCCGCCGCGGAAGGGAAACGCTCGAGTCGCATCTCGGCGCGCTCTCGCGGCTCATCCGCCACGCTTCGGGGATGCGCGGGTGACGGAGAGTCACGAATGGACATCTTGATAAGAGTCGACAAGCTTCGCAAGAGCTATGGGGATCTGACCGCCGTGGACCAGCTTTCCTTCGAGATCCGCCGGAACGAGACCTTCGGACTCCTCGGCCCGAACGGGGCCGGGAAAAGCACGACCCTGCACTTGCTGGCAGGGCTCCTACGGCCCGACTCCGGGAGCATTATCATGTCGGGCACCCTCCAGGTCGGAATCGATCCGGCCCGTGAAGCCGAGGGCGGCTACCTTCAAGGGTTGTTGATCCAGGCCACCTTCGAGGGTCTGAAAGATCGTCTCATGAATCCCGGGGAGCTGCGTCCTACTCTCCGGCGCTCCATCGCCGGCCTGGAGGAGTCGCGGCCGGGACTACCCGACGAACAGCGGACGGTGATTTCCACGTTCCTGAAGGACTTGGACGGCTTCCTCGGAAATGTCGACGCGGGAACCCTCCGGGAAGCGGGACCGGCTCTCGAGCCGCTCGAAATCCAAACGATCCCCGTCATGCAGGAGCGGTCTGGACCGCTCAACGCCTTCGAAGTCTCC
>DASYRY010000270.1:0-8901 GCA_036004025.1 Candidatus Polarisedimenticolia bacterium
ACGAGGATGTTCTGGACCGTTTCCTTTCCCAGGTAGTGATCGATCCGGTAGATCTGCCTCTCCTCGAGGTATCGCCTGAGCTCCACGTTGAGCGCGCGTGCCGATTCCAGGTCGCGGCCGAACGGCTTCTCCACGACCACCCTGCGCCACCCTCCCTCGGTCTCCCGCGTGAGTCCCACGGCATGCAGCCGGGAGACGATTTCCGCGAAGAACTCTGGCGCGGTGGCCATGTAGCAAAAGAAGTTTCCCCGTGTCTCATGCTTCTCGTCGAGCTTCTTGAGACGCTGCGCGAGCGCGGTGTACGCGGCGGAGTCCTTGAAGTCCCCACCGTGGTAATAGATGCGCTCGAGAAACCACTTCCAGATCTCCGGCTCGATGGGGGTGGTGGCGAACTTCTGCATGTCCCCCGTCAGCTCTTTGCGGAACTCCTCGTCGGAGCGGGCCCCGCGCGAGAATCCCAGGATCGCAAACTGCTCGGAGAGAAGCCCCGCCTGCGCGAGATTACAAAGGGCCGGCAGCAGCTTGCGGTGGGTCAGGTCCCCTCCCGCGCCGCAGATCACCATCACACAGGGGTCCGAGCGCCGTCCGGGCGGAGACCCCGTCGCCGGGGTGTGAGGAATCACTTTGGGGTACCCCCCTTTCCGGGGTGAGTCTCGGCGTGGCCTCCGAACTCGGCGCGAAGCGCCGAGAGGACTCGAAGCCCGAACTCGCCTTCGCCCCGGGACGCGAAGCGCTGGAAGAGGGCCGCGCTCAGGACGGGAACGGGCGCTCCGGCTTCCACCGCCGCCGTCACGGCCCACCGGCCCTCACCGGAGTCGGAGACCCGTCCGGAGAATCCTTCCAGAGCGGGATTCTTCGCGAGCGCCGAAGCGGCGAGATCGAGCAGCCAGGAGGCGACGACGCTCCCCCGCCGCCAGACCTCGGCGATCTCGCCGAGATCAAAGTCGTACCGCAGGTGGTCGGGCCGGCGCAGCGGCGACGTCTCGGCGTCCACCGCGCGACCCTCTCTGCCGACTCCGGCGTGGCGAAGGATGTCGAGTCCCTCGGCGTAGGCGGCCATGAGGCCGTACTCGATGCCGTTGTGGACCATCTTCACGAAGTGGCCCGCGCCGGAAGGCCCGCAATGCAGGAATCCCTCTTCGGCGGTTCCACCCTGCGCCTTCCTGCCCGGGGTGGCGGGCAGCGAGCCGCGTCCGGGCGCGAGCGCTCGGAGCACCGGTTCGACCCGCCGGAACGCCTCCTCCGGCCCGCCGACCATCAGGCAGTACCCTCGCTCGAGACCCCAGATCCCGCCGCTCGTCCCGACGTCCAGGTATTGCAGGCCGCGGAGAGCAAGCCACTCCGCGCGGCGCAGGTCGTCGACGTAATGGGAATTGCCCCCGTCGATGAGAAGATCCCCCTGCTGCAGGAGCGCCGAGAGCATCTCCAGCGTCTCGTCGACGGCTGCCGCCGGAACCATCAGCCAGATCGCCCGCGGAGGAGACAGTTTCTCGACCAGCTCCGACAGCGTCGAGGCGGCGACCGCCCCATCGCTCGCCAGGGCTTGGGCGGGCCCGGGGGTGCGGTTGTAGGCCACGCAGGAATGTCCTCCGCGCAGGATCCGCCGCACCATGTTGGCTCCCATCCTTCCCAATCCGATCATGCCAATCTGCATTCTGATCTCCTCAAGACTCCGCAGGGGAAACGGCCGCGAGAGCCCTCTCGACGGATCTTCCAAGTCGCTCCAGTCCGGCGGCGATCCTCCCCGTGAGATGCACCCGCAGGGCCCGGCGGCGCCGCTGGGCCAGGACCTGGAAATCGCCGAGCGCCTGCGCCGCCTTCACAGCTCCAAAAGTGAGGTTCCGTCCGGGGACGGCAACGTCCCGCTCGTCCTTACAGGTCACCTGGAGGAATACGCCTCGGTTGGGCCCCCCCTTATAGGCCTGCCCTGTCGAATGCAGGAACCGTGGGCCGAATCCGAGGCAGGTCGCGACCCGCTTCCTCTCGCGCACGATCTCGCGAAGAGCCTGGAGGAGGGCTTCGTTCTGGGGCGACATCTCCAGGTAGGCCAGGAGCGCGAAGTAGTCTCCCTCCTCCAGGTGATCGAGATGAGCCTTCAGCAGGGCCGTCACGTCGGCCCCCTGCCCTGCCCTCCGAGCCAGCATCGCAGCATGAACGGGATCGGCGTAGAGCTGGAGAGGCCCTTCCTCCAACAGGGGCTCTTCCGCGGGGAGAGAGCCCGAGCGCTCGTAGGACTCGGTAAGCTCCCGCGTGGCAATCTTGCTCGCTTCCACGTCGGGCTGGTCGAAGGGATGGATTCCCAGGATCGATCCCGCCACCGCGGTGGCGATTTCCCAGCGGAAGAATTCCTGTCCCAGGTCATATCGATGGCCCAGGATGATGCGGACCACCGGATGGCCCGAGCGCTCCAGCTCTGCGACGGCGCTTTCGCGCGCGACGTCCGATTCCTCCGACAGGCCCAGCGAGACGAAGACCCGATCCGCGCCATAGCTGCGGGGCGGTCCCGGAAGCTCCCGATCCACGGGGATGAGCCCCTTCCCCTGCTTGCCCGTCGACTCGGCCAGAAGCTGCTCGAGCCATGCCCCGAGGTCGCGGATTTCCGGCGAGGTGAGGAAGGTCACCTTGTCGCGGCCTCGCAGGGCGAGCGTGCCGAGCAGGCAGCCGAGGACCACCCCGGGGTTTTCTTCCACGGGCGCGTCGGGAGAGCATGCCTTCACCATCTCCGCGGCGGAGTGGAGAAACCTTCGCACGTCCATGCCCAGGATCGCCGCGGGCACCATGCCGAAACTGGAGAGCGCCGAATACCGCCCGCCGATTCCCGGAACTCCGAGGAAGATCCTCCGAAATCCCTCTGCGACCGCCACCTCCTGCATCTTCGATCCGGGATCGGTGATCGCGACAAAATGCGCTCCGGCGGAGGCCTTTCCGACGACCTGCCGCATGCGGTCGAGAAAGTAGTCCTTGAACAGATTGGGCTCGAGAGTGCTTCCGGATTTGCTCGAGACGATGAACAGCGTGCGGGGGAAATCGAGCCCATTCTCCGCCGCGAGGAGCCGCGCGGGATCGGTGGAGTCGAGGATCCGCAGCTCGGGAGCGCCCGGCAGCTGGCCGAATGTCTCGATCAGGACCTCGGGGCAGAGGCTCGAGCCCCCCATCCCCATCAGGAGCGCGTGGGTGAAGCCCGCGGTCCGCACTTCCTCGGAAAATTCCAAGACCTCGTCGCAGCGCTCGCGCGAGGATTCCACGATGGTGAGCCAGTCGAGCCAGCGGGCCTCGTCCCCGCCCGTCCAGAGCGTCGCGTCCCTTTGCCAGAGTCGAGCCACTTTGCGATGGGCGCGCCAATCTTCGAGCGCCGCCGACACCTCCGGCGCCAGGTCCGCGGGCAGATGATAGGTCTGGCGATTGATCTCCAGGGTGATTCTCCCTGAACTTCCTTCAGGCCCGGAGCTCCGGCGAGGCGTCACCCCTGGACGGAGAACTTCTTCTCGAGAGCAAGGACCTTCTCCAGCCGGCAGCGATGGCGTTCTTCACCTGAAAACTCGGCCCCGACGAAAGAGCCCACCAGCTCCCTGGCGAGCTCGGTTCCGATGATGCGGGCGCCCAGGACGAGGACGTTCATGTCGTCGTGCTCGACCCCCTGATGGGCCGAATAGGTGTCATGACAGAGTCCCGCCCTGATTCCGGGGAGCTTGTTGGCCGCCACCGACGCTCCTACGCCGCTGCCGCAGACGATGATGCCGCGCTCCGCATCCTTATTGCGCACGGCCAGCGCGACCGCCTCCGCAGAATCCGGGTAGTCGACGGGCGCGTGGCCGTGGGTCCCCAAGTCGAGCGGCTCGTGTCCCATCTCCTGCAGCCAGCGACCTATCCTGTCCTTGAGATCCACGCCGGCGTGATCCGCCCCGATCGCGATGCGCATGAGCGATTTCTCCCGATGACTGGGCCCCCTTTTTACACCTTCCACGGAAGTCGGGCAAGGGACGGGCTCGCGGAGGCCGCCCGTGAACTTGTAGGCGGTGCAGGCGCTCCCTATAATGATTGCTCGCCATCCGAGTCGGGAGAACACCTTTTTTTGGAGGAATCGAATGATCAGGCCTCGAGGGATCGCGCTGGCAATCCTCACGATGTTCGCCGCGTCGGCTCTTGTGACCGGCCAGGACGGCTCGCCGGTGGAAAAAGGCAAGGCGGTGTACGGCTCGGTCTCGCCGAGATGCTCCATGTGCCACTCCATCGCAGGCAAGGGTAACGCGATGCACCCGCTGGATGGAGTCGGCGACAAGCTCTCCGCGGAAGACGCCAAGGCCTGGATCCGCACGCCCCACGAGATGGCCGAGAAGTCCCAATCGCACGGCAAGCCGGCGATGCAGCCCTATCCCAAGGAGAAAATCTCCGATCAGGATCTCGACGCGCTCGTGGCCTACCTGCTCAGCCTGAAGAAAAAGTAGCCGTGGGTCCCCTGCGTGGACTCCTCCTCTTCTCTTCTCTCGCGCTGGTGACGATGGGCGCCGCGCCGGCGCCTGAGATGACCGTTCTCGTCTGCGGCCGTGTCTTCGACGGCGAATCCGCCTCTCTCTCCGGCCGCGCCGAGATCCTTGTCGACCACGGAACGATCGTCCGCATCGCCTCCTCAGTCGGGCGACCCGCGGGAGCCACTCTCGTCGACCTCTCGGATCGGACTTGCCTCCCCGGCTTCATCGACACGCACGCCCATCTGATGTTCGAGCCCGGCGACACCGACAAGCAGATGGTCACCCGCTCCTCTGCCGCCAAGACGCTGCGGGCCTTCGCGAACGCCCGGGCGATGCTGCGCGCGGGTTTTACCAGCATACGGGTCCCCGGGGACATGGATTTGGCATGGGGCGTCGCCGACCTGAAGCGCGCGGTGGATTCGGGCGCGGTGGAAGGGCCACGGATGTTCGTCGCGTCCCATGCGCTTTCCTCCACCGGCGGGCACGGCGATTGGGCCCATTTCGCCCCGGAATTCGGCATCCGCGGCGCCGCGATCGCCGACGGCGTCGACGAGATCCGCAAGATGGTCCGGCTGGAGTTCAGGAACGGATCCGACTGGATCAAGATCATGGCCACCGGAGGATTCCTCTCGGCGGGCGACGAGCCGGGCACCGCGACGTACCGGGAGGAAGAGCTCCGCGCCGCCGTCGAGGAGGCGGAATCGCTGGGCCATCACGTCTGTGCGCACGCGCACGGAGCCGAAGGCATCAAGCGCGCGGTGCGAGCCGGGGTCCGGTCGATCGAGCACGGGACCTTCATCGACGACGAGGGGCTGCGTCTCATGGAGCGCAAGGGGACGTTTCTCGTCCCCACCTGGAGCACGGTCGACTGGCTTCTCGAGAACGGCAAGGGAGCCGGACTTCCCGAATACGCCCTGGAAAAGCTGGAGCGCTACCGCCCCAGGCTTCTGGAGCGCCGCGCGGCCGTGGCGAAGAGCCGCGTGCGGATTGCGTACGGAACCGACGTCGGCATCTATCCCCAGGGTGAGGCATGGAGGGAATTCGTGGCTCTCGTCCATGCGGGCATCTCACCTTTGAGAGCGCTTCGTGCCGCGACCCGCGAGGCCGCGGATCTGCTCGAGCGTCCCGATCTCGGGCGGCTCGCCGCTGGAAAAACCGCCGACATCGTCGCCCTCCCCGGAGATCCCCTGAAGGACATCTCGGCGACTTCCCGGGTGGACTTCGTCATGAAGACGGGCGACATCTTCCGGCGTCCCTGACACCCCTCAGAGAATTCTTCGCCCATTTCTGGTCGCCCGGCCCTGGGCACCCTATAATGCCCGCCGCCTGGGGGATGTCCCCCACCCTCTCACCTTGAAGGAGGATTCCTTCCGCGTTTTGACCTCGTTTGAAAAAGGAGGCATCCGGTGAACTGGAAGAAACTAATCGTCTGCTGCGCGCTGACAACCCTTTGTTCCGTCCCGTCGTGGGCCGGGAGCTTCGGCGTCTACGGCTCCTTCTGGGACGCTGATGAAGCGGACAAGAGCTTCGGAGCCGGAGCCAGGGTCGGGTTCGACTTCGTCAAGTTCCTCGAGCTGGAATTCCATGCCACGTACTTCCCTGATTTCGAGACCGAGACGGTCTTCGGAACGGTCGACATCCGGGCGATTCCCGTCGACGGCGGACTGAAGGTCAACATCATTCCCGAGGGCGGGTTCAATCCTTACGTGGGAGCGGGATTCACGCAGTACTTCCTCAACTCCGACGAAGGAAACATCGATAACGAGACGGGCTGGTACGGCGAGGCGGGATTCGACGCGGGAGGCGACCACGGTCGGTTCTTCGCCGAGGCGATGTGGAGAAAGCTCGACGCGCACGTCAGCCTCGGAGTGTTCGACGAGGACGCCAAATTCGACGGTATCACGTTCAACGTCGGGGGTACGTGGCGCTGGGGCAAGTAACCGCGGGCTCCTTCTACCCAGATGCAACCGGGCGGCCTTCACGGGCCGCCCTTTTTTTTATTTCCCTGGGAAAGGGACCCAGCCGCGGGTCAAATAGTCGGCGAAGGTGATGAAGAGCAGCAACCCCAGCCACGCGAGGGCGAGCGCGATGGCGAGCCCGATCAGCTTCGGGTCGTAGCGCACGTGCATGAAATACAGCACGACGAGGGTCGCCTTGAACGCGGCGATGGCCAGGGCCACGCCCAGGTTGAAGGGCCCCAGATCCATGAACGCCGCCGCTACGGTGAGCGCCGTGCAGAGAATCAGCACGGCGAAGACGAGGAAATAGATCTTGGCAGGGACGACGTGTCCGGACATCACGCGTGCCTTCCGACGAGATAGAGGAGAGGGAATAGAAAAATCCAGACGATATCCACGAAGTGCCAGTACAGCCCGACGATCTCCACCGGAGCGTTGTAGGCGGGCGAGAACCGACCCCGGCGCGCCTGCAGAGCGAGCCATGCCAGCAATCCCAATCCGATGATCATGTGCAGCGCGTGCATGCCGGTCATGGCGAAATAGAGCGAGAAGAAAACCTGGGCATGCGCTTGGAGACCGGCCGCGGCAAGCGGGCTGCCCGCCGGCACGCCCGCGGCGATGAGCGGATCCGGCGTGGCCTTGTCACGAGCCGGCGCCTCGCCCGCGGGCATTCTGAATGAAGCGCCGGGAATGAGGTGCTCCCGGAACTTGTGGCGGTATTCCACCGCCTTGATCCCCAGAAAGGCTCCTCCCAGCAGAATCGTCAGCAGCAGGAATCCGACGAGCTTGCGCCCGGCTCCCGTCTGGGCCGCGTGCACCGCCAGTGCCATCGTGAGGCTGCTGCAGATCAGGATGACGGTGTTCGCGCCACCCAGCGTGACGTCCAGATGGTGGCTCGAGAGCGCGAAGGCCGCGGGAAAGCTCCACCGATAGATCGCGTAGGCCAGGAACAGACCGCCGAAGAAGAGGATCTCGGTCACCAGGAAGGCCCACATTCCGAGCGTCACGGCGTCGCGCTGCTGCTGCGCGTCTTCGAACTGGTGCGCGTGCGCGGCAGCCGCGCCCGGGCGGGGATCAGCCCGCATGGACGCCTCCCTCGGGAACGGGGATCCGGTCGTAGGCGTAGGCCTCCTCGGTGACCGTGGGAGGCTCGGCGAAATTCTCGGTCGGCGGCGGAGAGGGCGTCTGCCATTCGAGGCCCGTCGCGCCAAAAGGATTGTCCGGGGCCCGCTTTCCGTAGCGCATGGACCAGACGAAGTAGATCAGAGGGATCACGTATCCCACGCCCAGGATGGACGCTCCTGCCGTGGACATGACGTTGAGGACCTGGAACTCCTCGGGATAGGCATGGTACCGCCGCGGCATCCCCAGATAGCCCACGATGAATTGCGGGAAAAAAGTGAGATTGAAGCCGATGAAGACGATCAGCGCCGAGAGACGGCCCCACCACTCCGGATAGAGCCTTCCGGAGATCTTGGGCCACCAGAAATGCAGTCCTCCCAGGTAGGCCATGACGGTGCCGCCCACCATGATGTAGTGGAAATGCGCCACGATGAAGTAGGTGTCGTGCACATGGACGTCGATCCCGAGGGTCGCCAGCATCAACCCCGTGAGCCCCCCGATGGTGAACAGCCCGAGGAAGCCGAAGGCGTAGAGCATCGGGGTCTCGAAGGAGATCGATCCCTTGTAGAGGGTCGCGGTCCAGTTGAACACCTTCACGGCGGAGGGGATCGCCACCAGGAAGCTCAGCGCGGAGAACACCAGCCCCGCGAAGACCGACTGCGAGCTCACGAACATGTGATGGCCCCAGACCAGAAAGCCCAGCAGCGCAATGGCCAGGCTCGAGGCGGCCACGAAGGGATAGCCGAAGATCCGCTTGCGGGAGAAGCAGGAGACGATCTCGCTGACGACACCCATGGCGGGAAGGATCATGATGTAGACGGCGGGGTGGCTGTAGAACCAGAAAAAATGCTGGAAGAGCACCGGATCGCCGCCCAGCGCCGGATCGAAGAAGCCGAGATGGCACACGCGCTCCAGGGCGAGCAGGACGATCGTGATGGCGATCACCGGCGTCCCCAGAATGATGACGATGCTCGTCGCATAGTGGGCCCAGATGAACAGGGGAAGCCGGAACCAGGTCAGTCCCGGCGCGCGCATCTTGTGGATCGTGACGATGAAATTGAGGCCGGTGAGGATGGAGGAGAAGCCCGTTATGAAAATCCCCAGGGCCACCGGCACGATGTTGGTGGTGGTCCACGCGGAGCTGTAGGGAGTGTAGAAGGTCCAGCCCGTGTCGACCCCTCCGATGACGATGTTGAACAGCGTGAACAGCGCCCCCGTGGTGTACAGGTACCAGCTCAGAAGATTGATGCGAGGAAACGCCAGGTCCCTCGCCCCGATCATCATCGGGACCAGAAAATTGCCCAGCACCGCCGGGATGCCCGGGATCATGAAGAAAAACACCATGACGATCC
>DASYRY010000271.1:0-10594 GCA_036004025.1 Candidatus Polarisedimenticolia bacterium
CCTCACGTCGACCGCCCCCTCCTGGTCGGCTGCGGGCAGAACACCCCGGACCTCCGTGCGTCCCACCACCGAGAAGTCGCTGACTCTCTTCTCGCCGAAATCGATGGCCACCGTCGATGGGTCATCGGGGAAGAAGTTCCCTCTGAGGATGAACTCGATCCCGCCCGAGACCGGGGCGGACGCGGGCTCCACGCCGGTGAGGATCGGTGTCTCGACGTAGGCGAAGGCATCGGGGAAACGGGACTCGCCGTAGCTGCTCCGGATCACCACCTCCGCGGGACCGATGTCGTCACCGGGAGGCAGGACGCCCAGGAGCAGCTCATGACCTACCAGCGTCAGGGGACCGATCGACTTCCCCCCGATCAGGACCTCGCTCGACTCCGTATAGTACTCACCGCGGACGGAAACGCTGTCGCCTCCGGCGAGCTGCCCGCGGGGCGGGATCACCGACTGTAGCGTCGGGAGATCGAAATAGGTGAACTTGCCTGAAAGCGCCGCCCCGCCTCCCGAGTTCTGGAGAGAGATCATCACCGGCCCCGGAGTCGCGGAGAGAGGCACGGTACCGGTGATCGTCTCGGCATCGGCCACCCTGAATTCCGTCACTGCGGTCGCTCCGAAGCTGAGCGCCGTATCGGCCACGGAGGTGAATCCGGAGCCACGCAAGGTGAAGGAGGCGCCGCCGCCCTTGAAATCGAAGGCGGGCTCCACCACCGTCAGCGTGGGACGGCCCAGGGAGTCCCCGGTGGCGACCAGGGCCAGGTCGTCGACGTTCCAACCGCCGGCGTTGTCATCGAGCCCCGTCTGGAGCTCGAAGCGGATCCTTACCTCCCGGCGATCATCGGCGAGTCCGGACAGGTCGTAGTCCATCGCCCTCCAGCCGGTGTCCAGCGTGTCACGGTCCCCGGGCGACTGGTAAACCGGGACTTCGTTCACCAGGATCCGGGCGCGATCGAACCGCTCCACGGTCAGCCACCGGCGAAAACGCAGGTGGACGCCGAACTTCCCCGTGCAATCGACGGCAGGAGACTGGAGGAAGCTCCAGGACGCATCGGAGTAATTGCGGTCGCTCAGTCCGCCGAGTCCGAGGTCGTTGCCCCAGCAGTTGGGGGGCGAGAAGGCGGAGGGCGGATCCAGCAGGTTGCCATCGACGTTGTCGTTCGGATCGGAGACTCCGGTCCGCGGAGTCCCTCTCTGCCATTCGTCGCGGTTCTGCGCGTTGCCGTTCGCGACGATGCCGTGAGTCCACCCGGTATCCTGCCCGTCGAAGTTGTCGGAGAAGATCCTGATCGTCTCACCCACTGCGAAGGCCAGGGTCTCCTCCTGCGGGGCGCCGGGGGGAAAGACGGAGCGCGCCCCACCCGTCCCGTCCGCAACGAGGTAGTAGAGGAGGGTCGTGCCGGCGGGCTGGGCGGGGATCTCGGCCTGGAACTCCTTGCCGCCGGAAGCCGGGAGGTTGACCGCCTTGAAGGAGCCACCGCCATCAGTGGAATAGCGCAGCGTCACCGTGGTGGGGACCATGAAGTCGAAGTTCGAGCTGACCGTGGCCTTGACCAGGAAAGGACCCGGGGAGATCGAATCGCCGAGGGGCTCGTGGGAGATGGAGAGCTGGCCGGGCGGCGCCAGACCGTGCCGGCTGAACGCCGACACGATCGCGTCGAAGTGCGGAGTCGAGTTGGCGAGGACGCCGTCATCGTCGTCGAGCGCGAGCAGGTCCAGGGTGATGTCCGGCGAGAGGATGGTGGGTGCCAGGAAGAGGCTCTTCAGGTGGAGACGCCGGGCCAGGTCGAGCCCCGCCGGCGATCCGAGGGTCTCGCCGAGCCTCAGGCGGAGGTCCCAGAAGGCGCCGCCGATGATCAGCCCCGAGAAATGCGGCTCGAGGAGGAGATCTCCCGGATAACTCAGCGGCGGGCGGGAAAGGTCGCGGATGGGCGCCGCGCCCTGAATTCCGTTGAACGCGTCGCCGATGTGGGGCTGGTCGGAGAGGAGGGCGCTGTAGGCGTCCGCCACCCCTTCGTTGTAGCCCGGCATGGGGTTTACGCTGCCGAAGGCCTTCCAGACCAGGTAGTGGGCGTATTCGTGGTAGACCACCGTGGAATAGGCCGAGTTGACGCAGGGGTTCGAGCGGAAGAAGCTCAGGAGACCGGTCCCTCCGGGGATGAAGTAGGCGTTACAGGATTCCTCGCTCGCATTGACGTGCGTGGGGATGGGACGGTCGATGGCGGTGAAGGTGGGGTCGAGGGACTTCGCCAGGTCGTGGGCGCGATTCACCGCGAGGTACGCGTTGACCTGCGCGGTCGCAAACTCGCTCGGAGAGGAATTGAAGTCGACCGAGAGCTGCGTGCCCGAGGCGACGGTGTTCGAGAAACTGAGGTTGGTGCCGGAATCGTTCACCACCTGGCAGTAGGGCCCCCGCAGGAGAGCGCTCACCGAGACTGCGCCGCTCCCTGAATAAGTGAGAGAGAAGGTGCCGTCGGCCGCGGTGAGCGTCGAGCGGCCCCCCGCTTCGATCTCGAGATTCGGAAGCGGCTCGAATTCCGGAGGATTCCAGGCTGCGTCGGGCAGGACGCCCGGGGACCCTTTTCCCCGCACGGACCCCGACACCGTCCCCCGCGACGCCTCGTCCCACCTGCCGAGGAGTTCCCCGGCGACGTCCTCCGCGCTTGCGCCGCCGGCCGACACCAGGTAGGTCCACTTCCCCGCCGGCCCCGCCATGTGGGTCTGGACGCGCCAGGCGAGACGGGGGACGATCCGCCGGCCAAGGTAGAGCGGTGCGATCACCGGATCCGTCTGCTGCGAGCGGAAGGCCAGACCGGCCCGGGAAGCGTGGGAGCGCGCGTGCTCTTCCGCCCCCCCCGCGTCGAGGCGCCCGGGGGCGGCGCAGCCTGCCAGGCAGCGTTCGGGGAGAGCGTCGACCCCCACCAGGATCGCCCGGGCGCCAGGGGCCACCCAGAACTCGACGCGCGTCCCCAGGACCGGCACCCCGCCATGGAGCTGCCCGAAGCGAAGGAGAGTGAACGCGCCGAGGTCTTTCGTGGAATCGAGGACGAGGTCTTCGGGCCTCACCGGAATCAGGTCCTGATGGGAGGCGATGAAGAGGCGCGCCGCCACGGCGAGGTCTCCCTCTCCTGCCGGCAACCTGTCGCCGGCGAGCTGAAGCGGAAAGGAATCGCCGTAGAGGCGATGCGGGGTTCCCGCCGACTCGTTCCACTCCGCCTGCCATTTCCCCGGGAACTCCGCCAGGAACCGCTGGAAACCGGGATGGCGGCGGGAGAGGGACTGCTGGATCTCCGCTCGGGAGAGGTCCGGCCGGTACACGCCGGGCGGAAGGTTCCGGAAGTCGGACAGGAATCGGCTGACTTGGGGCTCCGCCCCGGCGGCCGGGCGGGTCCGCCCGGGAAGGAGGGCCAGTGACTCCAGAATCAAGAGCATCGCCACCAGCCGCCGCGAGGTGCGACGCGAGATACCTCCCCGGTGATCGCTGACCATCTCGACCCCCATGACCGCCCTACATCTTACAGCACTCTCTCCGCATTCTCACTTACGTGAAATCTCTGGACGGCGCTTCCGGCGATGATTTAATTGCAAAAGTCCCGGGTCGCTTGTCGCATCCAAGGATGTCTCTCCACCCCCGATGTCAGCCTTCGCGGGACTGGCTCTCCTGGCCTTCCCGGCCTCGCCCCAGATCGCCATCAACGAGATCCACTATCACCCCGAAGCCAACGAGGAGCTGGAGTTCGTGGAGTTGATCAACGCCGGAGCGGAGACCAGGTGGATCACCTCTTCTCCCTCTACGTGCGCGAGCCCGGGCTGGAGGTGGACCGGATCCTCCTGACGCAGGACCCGGCGTTCACGCCGGAGGGGCTCGGGCCTCCCGAGAGTCCTCGCGCCACGACGGAGCCAACCGCGACGCCGCCGTGGACCTCTCCGACGTGATCGCGCTCCTGGACCTCCTCTTCCTGGGCCGCCTGGAAGCGATGCCGCCTGAGGAGGGCCTGCAACCGGGCGAGGGAAGTGGATGACGACGCGCCACACGATCTCCGCAACCGACGAGGCGATCGTCTCCCTCGACGTGTCGTCGACCTCGAGGTCCCCGACGATCCTGACGGTCCTGACGAATTGGCCGAACACTCCCTCCAGGATGCCGTTCGTGGAGGGATGGTACGGAAAAGGGAAAATGTGTCCCACACTGAAAGATGCCTTCAGCATCGGCTGCGCGGTTGGCGGAGCCGTTGTCCGAGAAGAGCGCGAGGACGCCCCGGTACTCCTCGCGAATCCGGATGAGGACGCTCCGGACGCGGCGATGAGGAAGCCGCTCTCGCCGCAGCGCGCGTGAAAGCCTCCCAGGTCCCTCACCACCAGCAAAGTCAGGCCGAGATCCGCAGGAGGACCCGAGCCGCGCGTCGCGCTGGGAGTCGCGGGCTGGGTTGGCAAAAATAACTTGCTCCTCACTGGGTCGCTGAGTTACTCTGAATCGGGATTGATTTTGCCGAAAAGCAAATGGCCTTTTGGTTGGGTGGCAGCCTAGGGCTTGTCCATAAGTTTTTTCGGAACACTGCAAAAGGGAGGCGTGGGTGCTCTCAAGCTTCTTAGACGGAGGTTCAAAGCACTTATCCGATTCAACGATGAAGCGTGGTGTCAGGGAACTCAACTCGGGCGAAGTGGTTGAACCTGGGCGTGTTCGACGTCCCGGTGCTGGTCGGAGACCAGCCCTGGGCCTCCGGCGATCCGCAGTCGCCGCTGCGTTGGACTTCCAAGAGCGTGCGCAGGCTTACCCAGGAACTCAAGGGCATGGGGCATGTGGTGGGCCATACGACCCTAAATGAATCGGATCGCTTATTTCTGGACAAGCCCCTTATTGTGGCGGAAGGGAGGTACAAAATGGCTGCACAGGGAAAACCGCGAACCCAAGCAAGCGTGGTCAAGAGTGAGGGCAGAGGAACCAAGTCGAGCGGTTCAATCCATACCGATATCATTCTAGATGCAGAAATCATTATTGCCAACGCTCCGGACCCGGTATTCGTTTCGGATCTCGAAGGCAAAATACTTCAGGCAAACGATGCCGTTTCTCAACTGCTCGGTTTTCGCCAGGATGAAGTGCTTGAGCAATGGCTCACACGCTTCATCAGGCCGGAGGAAGCGCGAGAGCTCACCGCCGCTCTGCGCGAAGTTGTCGAACGGGGGGTCATGCGGAACGTGGTCCTCAACCCACGCAGTGCTAGCGGTGAGGTAATCTCCACGAGCCTGAACGCCTCGGCCCTGCGCGACGCCGATGGCACGGTCATCGGCGTGATCGGCATACTGCGCGACATGCGGGAGCTGGACAAGGCCCGTGCCTACGCGGCGAACTTGATCAAGAACGCGCCCGATCCGGTGTTCGTCTCCGACTTGGAGGGGAAGATCCTTCAAGCCAACGATGCTGTCTTCACCCTCCTGGGCTTCCGCCCGGACGAGGTGATCGAGCAATCGCTCTCGCGCATTATCTCGCTCGATGAAACCCGCGAGTTCCTTGCCGCCTTGCGGGAGGTGGTTGAGAGGGGCGTTACCCGCAATGCCCGGCTCAACCCGCGGACGGCCAGCGGCGAGATCATACCCACCACCCTCAACGCTTCGGCCCTGCGCGACGCTGACGGCAAAGTGACTGGCGCGATCGGTATCCTGCGGGACATGCGAGAGTATGAGAAGGTAGTTCGGGACCTGGAGAAATCGAAGAGTGAACTGCAGGACAAAATCCTGGATTTGGAGAAATTCGAGGAAGTGGTCGTCGGCCGCGAGCTGAAGATGATCGCCCTCGAAAAGGAGCTGGAACACCTGCGGAAGAGATCGGGAGGCTGATCGCTCAATGCCCAAAACCTCGACCGAGGATCGTCCGTCGGCGAACGGGGAACCGTTGGCGGACCCGCCGGCAATAACCTCGCTGCGTGCGCGGGTAGAGGCGCTGGAGCGCCGCCTGCAGAGACTCGACCAGCAGCGTCGCGCAATGCTCCACATCATGGGCGACCTGAATGAATTAAACAAGCGCCTTGCCGGTCAGCGCCGGGCCGTGCTTCACATCCTGGCCGACTACGAGCAGGATCGTCGGCGACTGGCGCGTCAGACGGAGCGGCTGGACAATTCCCGGCGAGCCTTGCTGCACATCCTTAAGGATTCGCACCTGGATAACTTGCGTCTATCGGCCGGCCGTAAGGCCATGATCCACATTATGGGCGACTTGCGGGAAACCACGGCCGAGATGCAGCGGCGGGAACACGAACTACGCGAGAAACAGGAGCAGCTTGTCCAGGCTGGAAAACTCGCCACGCTCGGCGAGCTCACCACCGGCGTCGCCCATGAATTGAACAATCCCCTCAACAACATCGGTCTGTTCGTGGGCAACGCGGTCGACCTCATCAAGCTCGGTGCCACGGACAAGGGGGAAATCATCCGCGAGCTACGCCAAGCCATGACGCAGCTGCGCAGGGCTACCGAGATCATCTCCCATTTGCGCACGTTTGGAAGGGTCGCCCCCATGAGCCGAGACCCGGTCAATCTGAAACAGGTGATTGAACAGGCGCTGTCCCTTGTGCGGGAGCAGCTTAGGCTGCGGGACATTCAGGTCTCGGTTGACCTCGGTTCAGAGAACCCCGTGGTCATGGGGCCTTCAATTCAACTCGAGCAGGTATTCATCAATCTCTTGACCAACGCGCGGGATGCGGTGCTCAATTCGCCGCGCAAGGAGATCCGCATTTCGGGATCGGTCAGCCTTAGATCAGTGGAGATCGCCTTCGCGGATACCGGCCCGGGGATTCCGCCGGGGCTTGAGCTGCGGATCTTCGATCCGTTCTTCACCACTAAGGAGGTTGGAAAAGGCACGGGCCTTGGCCTGTCCATCACTTATGGAATCATCAAAGAGCTAGGAGGCACGATTTCGGTCGTGAGCCCGCCCAACGAAGGCGCCACGTTCCTCATCCAACTTCCCCTCGCTCCCAACGATACGAAGGAGACCGTCCCCAATGAGGCCGTTGCGCGTGCTCATCGTCGACGATGACCCGGCGCTCCTGCAGGCGCTGCCCAAGGCCCTGAAGCTGCGCATGGAGGGGTTGATCGTGGAGACGGTCGACTCTGGCGCAGCGGCTCTCCAGCGGATCACTGCCGAAGACTACGACGCGATCGTTACCGACATCAAGATGCCCGGGATGGACGGTCTGAAGCTCTTGGCTGAGATCAGGGCGCGCCGCCCGGATACTCCGACCCTGATCATCACCGGGCATGGCGACAACGAAGTGGTAGTTCAGGCCCTCCGCGACGGTGCTTGGGACTTCATCCAGAAGCCGATCGACAGGGATTATTTCGTAGGGGCACTCTTCCTGGCGATTCGCGTGCACGCGGAGAATCGCTTGGTGAAGGAGCGGCACTTGGCCCTTGAGTGCTGCGTCAACGAACTGGAGCGGATCGGAGAGCTGCTTGAGCACGAAGTCCGCCAAAGGCCGACCAGTGGCGACGCATGAGCGAGGCGCGCGTACTCCTTGTGGATGATGATCCGACCCTCCTGCGGGCGCTATCCAAGGCTCTAATGCTACAGATGGGCGGATTGATCGTGGAGACGGCCGAATCTGCGTCGGCCGCGCTCGATCGCATCGCCGCCCAGGACTATGACGCGATCGTTACCGATATTAGGATGCCGGGGATGGACGGTCTGGCGCTCTTGACTGAGGTTCGGACGCGCCGGCCCGACACGCCGACTCTAATCATCACCGGCCACGGCGACAACGAAGTGGTGGTTCAGGCCCTCCGCGACGGGGCCTGGGACTTCATCCGGAAGCCGATCGACCGGGATTACTTCGTAGCAGCGCTCTACCGGGCGATCGAGAAGGCCGAGGCCAATCGACGAGTCAGGGAACAGCAATTTGCGGTGGAGCGCCGCCTCCGTGAACTCGAAGCTATCGTCGAAGAGCGTGCCCGTCCACTGCGGGAAGCAAGGAACGTCAGGGAGAGCCCCTTGAGCTTGTTGACGGAGTCCAAGGGGCAAATGGAGAACGTGGTTCAGCAGCTCAAGCATGTGGCCGACACACCACTCACCGTCTTGGTTGAGGGCGAGACCGGCACGGGCAAGGATCTGGTGGCTCGGGCGATCCATCAACTGAGCGCCCGACGCGAAAAGCCCTTCGTCGCCGTCGACTGCGGCGCGATCCCGGATACGCTGATCGAGTCTGAGCTTTTCGGCTACGAGAAGGGAGCTTTCACCGGTGCCCATGAGCGTAAGGAGGGACAATTCCGGCTAGCTGAGGGCGGAACTCTCTTCCTTGATGAAATTGTAAATCTTCCTTTCTCCATGCAGGCGAAGCTATTACGTGCGCTACAGGTTCGCGAAGTGCAGCCGCTCGGAAGTAAGCAGCCGGTCCCGGTCGACGTGCGGATCATTGCTGCTTCCAACGTACCCCTCGAGCGAGAGGCGCGGGCAGGCCGCTTCCGCCAGGATGTCTACTTCCGTCTAAATGAGTTTGCAATCACGCTGCCGCCCCTCAGAGAGCGAGAAAACCTCCTCAACTTGGCGAAACGTTTCCTTCGGGAAGCGCGCATCGAGCTTAATCGTCCCTGCCGCGAAATCTCAGATGCAGCGGCTCGGGTCCTTCTTGGCTACGACTGGCCTGGGAACGTGCGGGAGCTACGGAACGTCATTCGGCGCGCCAGCCTGATAGCCTCCGATGTGATCGAGCCTGAGCACCTCTCGGTTCTCCCCATCAAACCCATTGAACAGTCTGCACTCCTGCGTGCACGCCGGGGAGAGCGAGCGCCGACGGGTTCCTCTCTGAAGGAACTGGCCGAGGCGGCCGCGGCAGACGCCGAGGGGCAGGCGATCCGCATCGCCCTTCAATCCGCGGGAGGGAACAAGAGCGAGGCGGCTCGACTTCTCCTCATCGACTACAAGACCCTCCACGTCAAGATGAAGCGCTACCGCATCGAGGCCCGGGAGTTTCGGGCACCCTGACCTATCCTGAATTTTTCAACCCCCTCGGGCGTGGCCTGCAAGCGAATTCGCCTGTCCCCAGGAGAACCTGCTTCGGGACAAGCAAGCCATTCCTCGGGGCGTACGCCTTGAGGGACCCGAAAAATCCAGGCTTAGTATCGGAATTCGCCCGAAGGACGCCGACTCCTTGTCTCCTGGGCTGCCCGCTTTGGCCGTCATCGATAAGGGCTGCGGTATGGCGTCTGCGCCATAGTCTGGTATCCGCACCATAATTCTCGGTAACGATTGACGCCTTGCTCTGCATCGCCTGCGGTTCGGACTGAGATCCGCGCGACCCGCCTGTTAGTCGCAATTGCCGATCTTCAAAAAGTTTGGGAACACACCCCTCTTTCCCAGTGTCGAGAAATCTCGCTGACCGTGACGAGTGCGGCATTGGCGCAAAACTTGCTCGGCGATGGTAAATCGAGGCCACGAGCCGGGGTGTCGTGCCCATGATGATCGTCAACACGGGATCGAGAACGTCACGCTGTCAGGGCCGATCCGACCCTCCGCGCCAAGGCTGCCTGTAAACGGTTACGGATTTACGAAACCAAGGAGTCTACCAACTACGTGCCTCAGCACCTCTACAGACAAGAGAATTCCCCATTGATTAATTGATTAATTTTGTACGCTCCTCGGCCCCGACGAGGTTAAGCGACGGCCCTCGGGTGGTCTGGCGTAGACGGGTCGTCGAATTTTTTGATTGAAGGAAAGAAAGGAGGCTCTGACTTGTAACCAGTCCAGGGAGTTTGGCTTGGCGCAATTACTATCATGAGCAGCAATAATCACCTGAAACATTCGTGAGATGCTGCCCTTATCTCGTCGCCGAAGCCGGCTGCTACGGAAGAATGCAGTTGTATTCAGATCGTCTCCAAGGTGAGTAATCATAGGAGGTTTTTATGGCACGGTTCTACCCTTTTGTTGGCTTCGTCGTTCTCACGATTTCAACCTTCTTCCTAGTATCATGCCAGTGGAATGAGAATACGGCAAAGCGCTATGACGTGGCAATGAAGACTGCTTGCAGTGTGATCGATTCAATGACGCCGGAAAAAATAAAGGCGGAGTGTAGTAACCTTCCGGAGGGAACTCAAAGGGACAATTGCGTGAGCGCAAAGAATGCTGCGCTTGATTGTTTGCGCGCTGCCAAGGTTAAAGCGGCATTCGCATATGTGTACTGCGACAAAGACGGCTTGAAAAAGGCGGTCGAAAAGGCCGAGAAAGCTGCCAAGCTGATTCAGGGCGTGTGGTCAGTTGTAAAGCCTCTTCTCGGTGATGCAGGGGGCGGAGATACCACGAACATCAACATTGCTGCGTCCGGAACCCTTAGCGGTGGTACTTACAATATGACTATTCTTTCAGGCTCTGGCAGCACAGTTGCAGTAAACTGGGGCAACAATTCCTTTGGACAACCCGTAATTGATACTTTTAGCGTCACTGGAACCGCATCATATACGATTACAGCTATTGGCGGCGGGAATTATCAAGTTAATGTCTCTCAACTCCGATTGACGCTCACCTGCTCTTGCTTTAATGACGGGACGACAATCAGCATTACAGAGCCCGCTGGTGGGTTCAGCCTAGTTGCCTCCCCAAATAGCCAGGTATTCGCGG
>DASYRY010000272.1:0-2376 GCA_036004025.1 Candidatus Polarisedimenticolia bacterium
TTCCCGTGGTCAGCGGCAACGTCTCTTTCTACAACGAGACGGAAGGGAAGGGGATCCATCCCACTCCCACGATCGGGATGGTGGGGATCGTCGAGGACGCCGGGCTGGCGATGCACAGCTTCTTCTCGCGCGAAGGAGACGTGGTGGTTCTCCTGGGGGACATGGGAGAGGAGCTGGGAGGCTCCGAGTACCTCTTCCAGTTCCACCATCGGGAAGCCGGAGCGCCGCCCAGGCTGGATCTGGCACGCGAGGAGGCGGTCCAGTACGCCTGCATCGAGGCGATCGGAGAAGGGCTGATCTCCTCGGCCCATGACTGCGCGGAAGGGGGCATCGCCGTGGCGCTGGCGGAGTGCTGCTTCCATCCCGACGCCCCCGTCGGGGCCGAAATCAAGCTCCCCGCCGGAAGTCGGATGGACGCGCTCCTTTTCGGCGAGACGCAATCTCGTATCCTCGTGTCCCTGCCGAAGGCGGGACTCGGAAAGCTCGAGGCGATTTGCCGGGAGCGCGACGTTCCCTTTCAGGTGCTGGGGAGCGTGGGAGGGAATCGCCTCAAGATCGCGGTGGGATCGGAGGTCGCCATCCACGCGGCGGTGTCGGAGCTGAGACGGCCCTGGTCCGAGGCGCTTCCGACGTGGATGGTATAATGAGCCCGATCATGAGCATGAAAAAAGTCTGGCTCGACGACGATCGGTTCCACGACGAGTGCGGAGTTTTCGGGATTTTCGGACATCCCGAGGCGGCGCACCTGACCTACCTGGGACTGCACGCTCTGCAGCACCGGGGACAGGAGTCCGCCGGCATCGTCTCCTCCGATGGAAACCGCCTCTTCGCCGAGCGGGGCATGGGCCACGTCGGGAAGGTTTTCACGAAGACGCACCTCGAGCGGCTGGTGGGAAGCATGGCCATCGGCCACGTGCGTTATTCGACGGCGGGCGAGAGCAAGCTCCTCAACGCCCAGCCATTCCGCATCGAGAGCCACCGGGGCGAGATGGCGATCGGCCACAATGGCAACCTGGTGAACGCATCGCAGGTGCGCGGCGAGCTGGAGCGAACCGGCTCCATCTTTCAGACCACTTCCGATACCGAGGTGATCCTCCACCTCATCGCCCGCTCCCAGAAACAAGACCTGGAGGAGGCGATCGTGGACGCTCTGGGTCGGGTGGAAGGAGCGTATTCCCTGGTCTTTCTATTCCCAGGAAAGTTGATCGCCGTGCGCGATCCCCGGGGATTCCGGCCCCTCTCGCTGGGACGGCTGGGCGGCGCCACGCTGG
Organism: Candidatus Polarisedimenticolia bacterium; assembly: GCA_036004025.1. GTDB lineage: Bacteria > Acidobacteriota > Polarisedimenticolia > Gp22-AA2 > AA152 > AA152. Next base: position 1,272 of record DASYRY010000272.1, read on the forward strand.
TCACTTCGGAGACCTGCGCCCTGGATCTCATCGATGCCGAGTTCGTTCGGGACGTCAAGCCGGGGGAGATGGTCGTGATCACCGAGGACGGGACGGCGTCGTACCATCCTTTTCCGGCAGCGGTCCACGCTCCCTGCATCTTCGAGTACGTCTACTTCGCTCGGCCCGACAGCCTTCTCTACGGCCGCAGCGTCAACCTGGTCCGCAAGCGCCTCGGACGGGAGCTCGCGAAGGAGCAGCCCGCTCAGGCCGATCTGGTGGTCCCGGTGCCCGACTCCGGCGTGGCGGCGGGCGTGGGATTCTCGGAAGAGTCGGGCATCCCGTTCGAGTTCGGATTGGTGCGCAACCACTACGTGGGCCGGACGTTCATCGAGCCCCGCCAATCGATTCGTCACTTCGGCGTGAAGCTGAAGCTCAATCCGGTGCGCCACATCATCGCAGGAAAGCGCGTCGTTCTGGTGGACGACAGCATCGTCCGCGGGACTACGAGCCGCAAGATCGTCTCCATGGTGCGGGCCGCGGGTGCGAAGGAAATCCACGTGCGCATCTCCTGCCCCCCCACCACCGGGCCCTGCTACTACGGCATCGACACGCCGCGGCGATCCGAGCTGATCGCCTCCAGCCACTCGGTGGAGGAGATTTGCAAGTACATCCAGGCGGACTCGCTCGGTTATCTGAGTCGCGACGGAATGTACCGTGCGGTGGGGGATCTCAAGGCCGACTTCTGCGATGCCTGCTACACCGGCAACTATCCGGTCCCGGTCCCGAGGGATTCGCGAGCCGCGGCGCGAAACGGCGTCAGGACACGGTAAGAAAGGACTCGGATGTCACGCTTCCTTGCCGCATGCTTCCTGCTGGTCCTGCTCATCGACAGCTTCCCGCTCGTCCCCTCGTTGTCGCGCGGGTGCACCATGCCCTGTTGCAAGCGATCATCCGGAAAAGCCGCCTGTTGCCCGCGCCTGGCAGCGGCGTCGCACGGTATGCACGGCGCCGCAGGGAAAATGTGCCGGCTGGTGGCCTGCGACCCGGAGTCGCGGGAGAGCACGACCCTGAAACCTCACGATCGGGGCGACCTCGCGAAATCACCGATCCTCAACCCGCCCTC
>DASYRY010000273.1:0-8836 GCA_036004025.1 Candidatus Polarisedimenticolia bacterium
CCAGACCACCGCCACGTCGGCGATCGTGCCGTTGGTGATCCATGCCTTGGTGCCGTTGAGGACGAAGTGGTCTCCCTGTCGCACCGCGCGGGTCAGCATCCCGGCCGGATTCGATCCAAAGTCCGGCTCGGTGAGACCGAAGCAGCCGATCTTCTCTCCTCTCGCCATCACCGGAAGCCACTTCTCCTTCTGCTCCTCGGAGCCGAAGGCATGGATCGGGTACATCGCCAATCCGCCCTGGACCGACACGAAGCTGCGAAGCCCGGAATCTCCCCGCTCCAGCTCCTGCATGATCAGGCCATAGGCCACCGGGCCTAACCCCGCGCAGCCATATCCCTGCAGGGAGGAGCCCAGCGTTCCCAGCTCCGCGAGCTGAGGGACGAGCTCCATGGGAAAAGTGCCCTCGCGGTAATGCTTTTCGATGCGCGGGAGAACCTGCTCCGAGACGAAGGCCTGGATGGTGTCCCGAATCAGGCGCTCCTCCTCGGTGAGCAAGCCGTCGATCTGGTAATAGTCGAGTGCCTTGAAGGGTCTCATGGTTCTCCTGTGGAGAGGGGCATCCTTCCCGTGATCAGGCGGCCGGCTCGAGCAGGGCGGCGACGCCCATGCCGCCGCTGACGCAGAGCGCGGCGATGCCGTAGCGGGCCTTCCGCCGGGCCATCTCGTGGATAAGAGTCACGACGATTCTCGCGCCGGAGCAGCCGATGGGATGTCCCATCGCGATCGCGCCTCCGTTCGGATTCAAACGATCGGGATCGATGCGCAGCTCCCTCTGGCATGCGAGGACCTGTCCCGCGAAGGCTTCGTTCAGCTCGACCAGATCGATCCGGTCGAGGGAGAGTCCGGTCTCCGAGAGCAGCCGCCGGATCGCGGGGACAGGGCCGATGCCCATGCGGGCCGGCTCGACTCCCACGCTGGTCCACCATGTGAGCCGCGCCACGGGTCCCGACGAGGACGAGGGTTCAGGCCTCGAGCCGGATACGATCAGCGCGGCGCCCCCGTCGGTGATTCCCGAAGCGGAGCCGGCGGTGATCGTGCCGCCCGGTCCGTAGACAGGGGAGAGCCGGGCGAGGGACTCGATCGTCACGTCGTTCCTGGGATGCTCGTCGGCTTCCACCCGCAGGACGGTGCCGCGCGGGCCTTCGATCTCGACCGGCACGATCTCCTCCTGGTCGATGCCGCGGTCGCGCGCCCGCTGGTAGCGCTGCTGGCTCTCGGCGGCATAACGATCCTGCTCCTCCCTCGAGATGCCGTATCCCTTGACCAGGTTCTCCGCCGTCTCCCCCATGAGCTGGCCGCAGAGCGGACAGAGGAACCCGTCGCGGATCATTCCGTCCGTCACCTCCGCGTGACCCATCCTTCCGCCGAACCGGAGGGACTCCACGAGGTAGGGGACGCGGCTCATGTTCTCGACCCCGCCGGCGAGGACGGGATCGCTCTCGGCGGAGCCGACGGCGCGGGCGGCGAGAAGAATCGCCTTGAGCCCGGAGGCGCAGGCTTGATTCACCGTGTAGGCGGGCGAGCGATCCGGAATCCCCGCGAGATGCGCGATCTGCCTGGCGGGGTTGGGACCCACCCCTGCCTGCCGGGCGCAGCCGAAAACGGTCTCCTGGATCTCGTCGGGAGAGCGGCCGGAGCGAACCAGCGCCGCGCGCGCCGCCGCGGCGCCCAGCCGGGGAGCAGGAACGGCCCGGAAGCTTCCGCCAAAGCGCCCGATGGGCGTGCGTACCGCTCCGGAGAGAAAGACAGCCTGGCGATCCAATCAAGACCCCGAGATCGAGTGGAAGTGGCGCTGCTGTGAGGCTCCGATTCTAGCGTGGCCGCTCCACAGGCACAACCGCTTCGCCGCGACCGAGGCTGCCCATGATCCTTGGATCACCACTGCAGAATCTCCCATCCCATGCGGATCGCGTGCCGTCGGAGATCGGAGCGGGGACGAACCGCCACCGGGTGGGCGCATCGCTGCAACAGGGGAAGGTCCGATAAGCTGTCCCCGTAAGCCCACGACTCGTCCCATCGCAATCCTCGCGCCGACGGATCCTCCAGGACTCGCCGGACCTTCTCCTCGCCGCGGCAGTTCTGCGAAACGAGTCGGGGCGACGGATCGAGCGCCACGAGCGTGCAGACGAGGTGATCGAACCCGAGATTCGCCGCCAGCGGGCGCAGGTAGAGATCGACGCTGGCCGAGACCATGAACAGCTGATGCCCCTGCTCGCGGTGCCAGGCGATCCTCTGCAGCCCCGGGGCCAACAGGCGAGGCGAGAGCCATTCCTGCCGGAACGCTTCAAAGAAGCTGGCGCGCTGGGCCGGGGGAACGTGCTTCAGAACGGCCAGGGCCCGCTCCTTGAGTCCCGCCCGGGTGAGCTGGCCCGTGACGAACCGAGAGCCGGCCATGGCCAGCGCGGGGAGCTCCCCGGCGGCCTGCGGATGGCGCCGAAGAGTGAATCCGAGCAATCCGGTCAGGGAATCCCCGTGAATCAGCGTTCCGTCGAAGTCGAAGAGCGCGGCTGGTCCGCCGGCACCTTCGAGCGGGCGCTTCTGGTCGGGCATGCGGGCAAGACCCCTCGGCAGCGGGGGCCCGCGCCCGACGGGCATGAGGGCGGGGCGCCGAAGGCGCGCATCTTAGCACACGCCGGGCCGGCACCCGGGAGCCCGGCGCGTGGACGGTCCGCCTCGCTCGCGGGGGTGATTCCTGGAGTGACACGAGACGGGGGAAGGCGTGACGAGGGACTCAGCAGGTGAGCAGCGCGACGGCCCAACGGCCGCATCCCAGCGCGGCCGCGGCGGAGCCTTCCCGGACGGCGACTTCCAGATACCCTGAGCTGTCGAAGAGGGCAAGGAGCTCGCCGGGGGAGGACTCGCCGTAGGTAGTCGACAGCCGAGAGATGGTCCGGCCTCCGATCTCGAGAGAGAACCCGCTCCCCTTCGAGGAGCGGGAGATTTCCCGGTACTTTTTCTCGGTGAGGTTGAGGGCAAGGTTGCCGAACCGGTCCGCCAGGATCACCCGCAGGAGCAGCCGGCCGTCCGCTTGGGGTTCGGGAGACGGAAGCGGTGACGGGACGATCGTCCGCGTGGCCTCGCCGAAATCGGAGACCGGGGTTCCTTGGGAGAGCCGCGCCGCCACCGGCGCGAGAATGTCGCGCCCGTGGAAGGTCGGGCTCGGATCCGGCAGGAAGCTGTGCGTGGCGGCGAGACGAATCAGCTCGAGAGGAGGCTCCACCTCGAACGGCAGGCAAAGAGCGCCGTTGTCGGGGCCGAGAAAGAAATGGCTCTGGGTCCGTGCCAGGAGCAGCGGGCGGGACGTCCCGACTCCCGGATCGACCACCAGCACGTGGATGGTGCCCGCGGGGAAATACGGAAAGGCGCGCGCCAGCACGAAGCCCCCCGCCAAAATGTCATGCGCGGGAATCTCGTGCGACACATCCACGATGAGCGCGTCGGGTGCCAGGGAAAGGAGGATGCCCTTCATCGCGGCGACGAACGGATCCTGGAGCCCGAAGTCGGTCGTGAGGGTGATGATGGGGGTGCGCATGGCGGGGCTCTCCACCGTCGACTCCTTCTCACGAGAGATTCGCCTCGAACTATAGGAACGCGCGCCGGCGTCGTCAAGAGGTCCGTCTTGGGAGGGTTCCCGCGGCGGTTGACCCGGGCGATCCCCTCTGCTAACGTGCAGCGTCGCTCGACGGAGGATCTCCGATTCGCTTCCGCCCGCCATCCCTCAGGCTCTTGGTCAAATCCACGCTGTCGCTTTTCTTGCTCGCCGGCGTGACCGCCCACTCCCGGGCTCAAGGCGAGATTCCCACCTGGCAGCCGCCCAAGACGGGACTCGGGTATCAGATCGATCTCGCCAGGCCCGCACCCCAGAGGCCCGGCCCGCTGGCGTCACGCGAAGTGCAATCGAGAGGCGCGCAGCCCCTCTACGCGCGCGTCATCTTTTCCTGGGAGAGCCTCGAGAAGGAACGGGGCACGTTCCATCTGGAGGAGCTCGACGACGAGGTGAGACGCTTCCAGGAGGCGGGCTTCGAAGTCATCCTCGCTCCCCGCGGAGGCAATTCCCTCTACGGGGATGCGAGCTCGCCGTCCGCCGCCGAATCGGAATCCCTCTCCGCGTGGCGCGTCTTCCTGAGCACGCTGGCGAGACACTTCAAGGGCAAGGTGAGGTTCTACGAGATCGGCGCCGCGCCGCATCCTCCGGACGGCCCGACCTCCGGGATCGGCGCGAGGGAATATGCCTTCCTGCTGAAGAACGGAGCCGTCGAGCTGCGCGGAGCGGATCCCGAGGCCCTGATCGTGATGGGATCGATTCCCGCCCGCAAGGTGGATTTCCTCGACGAAGTGCTGCGGGAAGACGTGGCGGCCTATGTCGACGCCGTCGCGCTGAGTGGAGAAGCGGGGGTGGATCCGGGCGAGACGGTGAATCGAGCCTCGGAGATCCTTCTCCAGCGGGATCCCTCCGCATCGATCTGGCTGGTCGATTGGCCGCTTCCAGGCGAGCGACCCATCCCGCAGCCCGCCGAGCCGGCGGATCCGAGCGCGCCGGCGGAGGCGCCGCCGTCCCAGGAGCCCCGCCTGCGCGCAGGCGCGATGATCCAGGCCGCCGCTTCCGCCTTCTCGGCCGGCGCACACCTGGTGCTCTTCGATCTCGGCCCGGACGAGTCTGGCGCGCCGGAGCTGGGGAATCTCCTGGTGCTCCTGCGCAGACTCTTCCTGCCGAGCCTCGGACCGTCGCCGGAGGGAGTCGGGCGCCTGCGCCTGCGGGCGCGGCCGGAGGGCGCCGCCGTCCCGCTGACCGGCTGGCGGTTCTTCGATGCCTCGACCTTTCAGGTTCTCCTGGTCTACCTTTCTCCGCCCGGCTCGACCGGAAGCGCCGATCTGATCCTGGATACGGCCGACGTGACCGGGGCGGTGGTGGACGATCTGCTCGCGGGAAGCGAGGTCCCGGTCGCAGCGCTCTCGCCCGGTTCCGCCGGGACCATGCGCGCCGAGGTCCCGCTCGCGCAGACACCTCTCATCCTCCGCTACCAGCGCTTCGCCACTCCCGGCTTCCAGAAAGGGAAAGAATCGGCGCAGGTGAAAGGGACGCGCGAGCTGACTGCCGAAGAGATCATCGCGCGGCACCAGGAGTTCCAGGCCGATCAAGATCGACGCCTGGCGACCGTGATGGCCAGCGGCCGCATCAGCTATCACTACACGGTCCCTTCGGCCAAGGTCAGCATCGACGTGACGACGCTGAACAATTTCTACTGGGATCGGACCGTCGGGGCGGAATGGGAGCAGAAGGAGTTCTACTTCAACGGCGTCAAGTGGACGGGGAAGAAGCCCCCCGACCTGCCGCTGATCCAGCCCGAGAAAGTCGTCATTCTCCCTCTGGACATCAATCTCAACAAAGACTACACCTACCGCCTTCAGGGTCGCGATACCGTGGAAGGTCGGGAGTGCTACGTCCTTGAATTCGCGCCCGTGCCCGGGAAGGCTCGCCTCTACCGCGGCAAGGTCTGGATCGATCGGAAGAGCTTCGCGAAAGTCCGAATCTCCTCGGTCCAGACGGCCCTCGCCCCGCCGGTGACCAGCAACGACGAGGAAGACACCTACGGCCCCGCGCCGGGCGCCGGCGGAAACCCGCTCTGGGTGCTCCAGAGGATCAAGGGACAGCAGCGGCACAGCCTCAGCGGCGTCAATCTCATCGTCATGCGCGAGGTGGAGTTCTCCGATTTCGTCTTGAACTCCGCCGAATTCGAGAGCCGCCGCAAAGCGGCCTATGCGTCCGAGCATTCCATGCTCCGCGACACGGAGAAGGGATTCCGGTATCTGGATCGCAACCCGACCGGGGAGAGGACGGTGCGGGAGGGGGTCACCCGCCGAACCATCCTGGGAGCGGCAGGAGTCTTCTATCAGCAGAGTCTGGACTTTCCCGTCCCCCTGCTCGGCGTCGACTACTTCAACTTCGATTTCAAGAATACCAAGAGCCAAGTCAACTTGTTTTTCGCGGGGGCGCTGCTGCAGGGCTCCATCCAGGACCCGAATCTCTTCGGAACCAAGATGGATGCGGGGGTGAGCGTCCTGGGAGTGGCGTTCAGCACGACCGACCACTACTACCTGACCGATGAGAGGATCGAAAGCGTCGACGTCCGAACGCGCGACCAGCAGATCTCGGCGAACCTGGGATACCCGCTGGGGAACTTCTTCAAGGTCAAGGCGCTCGCCTCGCTGGACTGGGCTCAGTTCGGCCACGCCGAGGACGCCGCGGATTCGTTCCGGGGCCCCCCCGACACGTTCGAGACGACCTTCGGAGTCCTGGGGCAGTTCGATCGGCGCGGATGGACCGTGCAGGCCCGCGCCGAGCAGACGCGACGATCCGCCTGGGAGGCGTGGGGAGACACGGATCCCCTCTCCGAGGCCCTGGGGAGCCGCTTTTCCGATTTCGATCCCGACGATCGGAGCTTTCGTCAATATCGGGGGCACCTCTCGAAACAAATCATCCTGCCGCGCTTTCAAAAAGTGATTCTCAGCGCGGAGTACATGACGGGATCGCATCTGGACCGTTTCAGCAAGTTCCATTTCGGCTTCTTCGACACGAGGGTGCACGGCTTCTCGGGGAGCGGGGTCCGCTTCGATCGCGGCGTCACCGCGACAGCCTCCTACAACTTCAACCTCGCGAACGTCATCCGCTTCGACGCCACGGTCGACTGGGCGCGCGTGCGCAACGAGGACCTGGAGGATCTGGATCCGACCCTCGCGGGGGATCAATCGTTCGGCGGCTTCGGCCTCTCGGGAAACTTCATGGGTCCGTGGAACACCGTGATCCAGTTCGATTACGGCATTGCGGTGACCTCGGACATCCCGGGCCTCGAAGGGGATCAGGAAATCGAGTTCGTGATGCTGAAGTTCTTCTAAAGGCGTGCAGGAAAGGAAGAAGACCTGGACCCCGGACTTCAGCGACGTCGCGCCAGCGCGAGGAAATTCGGCGTTACCACCAGGCGGCCGAACGCCAGGCGATTCGCGGCGAGAGCGAGCGGCCAGAAGGAACGCTTGACCCATGCCGGCAGCCAGGAGCCGGTTCCCCGCTCGTCGCAGCCGGTCTCGACGAACATGGGGGAAGGAAGGGTCTCGACCTCCGTCAGCGGGATGCGCGGGAAGAACCAGCGCATGGTGGCGGGCGCGAAGACCTGGGCATAGGCTCCCACCTCCGCGCTGGATTTGAAGGCGCTCCCCTCCCGCTTCGAGGCGTCCACCTCACGGACCATCAGCAGCCCGCCCTCGGACATCCGGCTTGCCAGCGCCCTCATGGTGCGCGCGGGATCCTCGACGGAGCGCATGACGTCGGTGAGCGTCACGACGTCGAAGCGGCCCATCGAATCCAGAATCTCGGGAACGACGCCCAGGTGGATCGTCGCGCCCGGGACGTGCTGGAGGGCGAGGTCCCGGGCGATGCGTGAAGCTTCGATACCGATCGCTTCGTACCCTCGAGCCGCAGCCAATCCAAGCAGCGCGCCCACCCCGCAACCTACGTCGAGCCAGCGTCCCGGAGGCGGGCGGCGAGCCGCAATCAGGGAAACGATGTCCCGAAACGCGCTCTCGCGCGCTCGGTAGAACTGGCGCACGTTCTCCCGGCTCCAGTACTCGGCGTCCCAGGCCTGCTCGGGAGGCGCGGTGATCAGCTCCTTTCGCCACATGAGGGCGCAGGTCACGCAGGACACCATGGCTCCGTCGACGGGAGGGGGAGGGGTGTCGCACAGGGGACAGGCTTTGCGGATTCGTGGCTCGACCAGGGCTCTCTCCCGCGCGGCGCGCCGCCCGGCGATTCTGGCGGCGGGAGCGTGATCCGCAGGCTCTTTCTCCGGTCGACCCGCAACGCCGAGTCGCGAAAGGGCCTGTCATGATGGAGAATCGTAGCGAATCGGAAGCTTACCAGAAAAGCCCCGGCAAAGGCCGTTTAGCATCTCGCCGGCGCGAATCGGACTCGCCAGGCGCCCGGAACCTTTGACTCAGAGCGTCTCGCCCGATGCCGCCAGCTGCCGCTCCATGATGCCGCGCACCTCTTCCATGAGCCGCTCCTTGGTCTCGCTGGTGAAGCGCCGCGGGTCGAGAGGATCGCCCACCGAGACGGTGATGGTGCCTGGGTGGATGTGCAGGCTCCCCTTGGGGAGAACGCGATGGCTTCCCTGGATCGTGATCGGCACCACCGGCACCCCCGCATCGATGGCCAGCACGAACCCTCCTTTCTTGAAGGGGAGAAGCGAGCCATCGGGTGAGCGCGTCCCCTCGGCGTAGACCAGAAGGGACGTCCCGCCACGCAGGCGCTCGGCCGCTCCCTGGAGGCTGCGGATCGCCTTCTCCCGGTTGCCGCGATCGATGCCCACGAATCCCGAGAGCCTGAGAACCCATCCGAAAATCGGGATGTAGAACAGTTCTTTCTTGGCGAGAATCCTAAACTGCGTCGGGATGGCCAGGACGGCCGCCAGGATGTCGAATTGACTCTGGTGATTCGAGAGAAACAGGTAAGGGCCGTCTCCGGCAATCTTATCGGTGCCGAGCACCACGAGCCGCACCCGGCACATGACCAGGATGGCGCGCGCCCAGAGGCGGGCGAGCCGAAGCACGGCATTCCCGCTCGGCACGACGAGACAGGAGAGGATTCCCAGGGTCCCGAGAACCGAGGTCAGCAGGGCGATCGCGGCGAGACGAATCGTATTCACAAGGCCCCCGGATTCGAGGATTCGCGAGTGCGCTAGTATAGGGAACTCGTTTCGAGGAGATCAATGAAGCCGCGACGCCCCGGGATCGTGAGAATTGGTGTGGACAGCGGAGGAACCTTCACCGACCTCGTCGTCCTGGG
>DASYRY010000274.1:0-2670 GCA_036004025.1 Candidatus Polarisedimenticolia bacterium
TGTGCAGCAGCTTGATCTGCGTGCTCTTGCCCGAGCCGTCAATGCCTTCGACGACAATAAGCTTCCCCTTGCGGAGGGGATTCCTCTTGGCGGTCTTCATCATGCTTCCCGGGAAGTAATGCTGTCCTATTATAGCGGGAACGGCAAAAACCCGCTGTGGCGAAGTGGTGACAGCCGTATGATTCTGGCAGGATAACGTCAAATAATTGTTGACGATACACCTCACTTCTCCCTTATTCTATGGGAGTTATCATTGAAGGAGCAACAAATGGCGACCGCAAGCCATTTCCCCAAGGCAAGGGCCAAGCGTGCCCTCCTGGACAGGGACTTTCTGGCCTCCTACTGCCGTGACATGATCGAGCAGCGGAGGCAGGTGAGGAAGTCCCCGGAGGCCGAGAAGGTGCACGATCTACGGGTGGCGGCTCACCGGCTGGGGGCCGTCATCCGTTTCATGGAGCCCAAGCTCCCGGCGAAGCGAGCCCGGGCGGTCAGGCGGCGGTCTCGGCGGATCCGCCGGGTTCTTGGGACGCTGCGCAACGCAGACGTGACCGCCGATCTGGTCGCAAGGCTGTCCCGATCCCTCCCTCCTGCCGAGAAGGCCGCGATCCATCCCTTGCTCGTCCGGCTCCGCTCGGAAGCCGCGGTCTTGCGGAGAGGAGCGAGCCGCAGTGGAAAATTCCCGGTCCTGGGAATCCGGAAAAGAATCGAGCGCCTGCTGGCCAGTGCTCCCCGCCGCGGACAGCGCTCGCTCGACTCGCGGGTCGACGCCATCCTTTTCGAGAGGATCAGCAAGTTCGAAAGGAATCTGCGCAAGTCCGCGAACGGGGATGCGCAGTCCATGCACCGCGTCCGCATCGCGGTGAAGCGCTATCGCTACACGCTCGAGCTGCTCGAGAGAGCCGGCCGCCCCCAACCCGAAAACGCCCTGCGGGAGGCCAAGCAGCTGCAGAAGGTCCTGGGGCGTCTGCACGACCTGGATGTTCTGCTCGGTCTCCTGCGCAAATCGAAGTCCGGCACCCCCGCGCATGCCCTGGCTTCGCGCTTGCGCCAGGAGCGGCGGCGACGCCTCGAGGCGGCTCGCAGCTGTCTCAAGCAGTTCCTCCCCGTCTCCATCCCGTCTCCCACGAGGCCCCGTTCGCGGAGATTCTCATGAGGCTGCGTCCCCTGGCGGTGGTCGACATCGGCTCCAACACCATCCGCTCGCTGATCGTCCAGACCCTGGCGGACGGAACCTATCGAATCCTCGATGACGAACGGGACGTGGCGCGGCTTGCCTCGGGCCTCAACCGCCGAGGCGGACTCTCCGCGGCCGCCATTCAGCGAGCCGTGAACTCTCTCAAGCGCATGGCCGACATCATCCGGGCCCGAACCGCCAGGAAAGTCACGGTGGTGGCGACCAGCGCCATCCGCAATGCCTCCAACCGCCAGCTCTTCCTGGACCGCGTCCAGGCCGAGACGGGACTGCGGGTGAGGGTGATCTCGGCGAAGGAAGAGGCGAGGCTCGCATTCGAGAGCGCTGCGGGAAGCTTCGATCTCGCGGGGCGCCCCTGCGCCGTCGCGGACGTGGGAGGTGGCAGTACCGAGGTGATCCTCGCCCTGGGAAGCCACATCCGGACCATCCATTGCCTGCCTCTCGGGGCCGTCGGGCTGACCGAGGAATTCCTGCCCTCGGATCCGGTGCGAGGCAAGGAGTTCCGCGCTCTACGCTCCCATGTGAAGCGGCAGCTGGAAGAGGCCGGCATGGAGCTGGATCCCGCACCCCAGTTCCTGATCGCCTCCGGCGGCACCGCCACCAGTCTCGCCCAAATGGCGCTGGCGCGCCAGGGGCTTTCCGGCAGACCCGTCCAAGGCTACGAGATGACGCAGGCGGAGCTGCTCCATCTCCGCCAGGCCCTCCTGCGCCGATCCCTCGAGGAGCGCCGCCAGATGGCGGGCCTCTCCCCCGAACGGGCCGATATCATCCTGGCGGGGGCCACCATCCTGTATGAGATCCTCGACCATCTGAAGGTCAACACGCTGAAGGTCAGCAATCGAGGCATCCGGCACGCCCTGTTGAACCGCCTCATCGCGCGCAACGGGCCGCGCACCGACGGGCCGCCGGTTCAGCGACAGCGAGTTTCGGCGGCCGAGTCGTTCGGCTCGAGCCTGGGATTCGAGCACGAGCATGGCGAGCAGGTCCGGCAGCTCTCCCTTTCTCTCTTCGACCAGATGAAAGACCCACTGCGCCTCGAGCCCGGCTCCCGGGATCTTCTCGCCGCCGCCGCGCTGCTCCACGATGTCGGCTACGTGGTGGGGTACCGGCAGCACCACAAGCACAGCTACCACCTGATCGCCAACGCCCACCTGGACGGATTCACGCCGCGCGAGAGGGAGATCATCGCTCTCGTCGCGCGCTATCATCGCCGCGCTGCGCCCCGCAAGAAGCACTCGGAGTGGGCCAAGCTACCCCGCGAAGATCGAAAGCTGGTGCGGCAGCTCAGCTCGCTGCTGCGCATCGCGGATGCCCTGGACCGACGGCATTCCAAGGGAATTCGAGAGATTCACTGTCGTGTGCGCGGAGACCAGGTGCGCATCGCTCTGGAGACGGAGCGGGACGTGTCGGTGGAGCTGCACGGAGCCATGGAGAAATCACGCCTTTTCGAAGAGGTGTTCGGCAAGGAGATTCAATTC
>DASYRY010000275.1:0-4972 GCA_036004025.1 Candidatus Polarisedimenticolia bacterium
GGCCTTTGATGGGCGTTCCCGGACCTGTCGGGCTCGCCGGAACGTTGCCTCCTGTGGTGCTCAAGGTGAGGCTGTCCGCAGTCTCGGCATAGGTCTCGAGGGTCGGTTCCTCCCCGATCGGGCCCACGTAGTACGACGTGATCGTGTAGGCGCAGGAGTAGCTGCCGCTGAGCACCACACTCGGTTCCACCGCCTGCGGCCCTTCGGTCGCGGGCGCTCCTATAGCTCGGTCCAGCTCGAAACTGCCGAACAGCGTGAGAGCGATGGCCGCCCCTAGAAGCAGTGGTCTGATGTCCATGATAAGCCTCCCCTTGCGCGCTTGGGGCGACGAGGCAGTATTGCATCGGCACACTGTCGGCGCGTGGCTTTCATTCTACAGTCCCGGGTGGTCGGTTGGGAGGGTCAAACTCCCCTCACGCCCGTGATATCATGACCCCCCGAAAATTGCTTACTCGGCCATGCGGAGAGGTAGCGAAGTGGCTGTAACGCGCCCGCCTCGAAAGCGGGTTGGCGCCTAATCCGCGCCACGTGGGTTCGAATCCCACCCTCTCCGCCATCCACACCATCCCGATTGCCACGAGGAGCCGTCCTGTGAGCCGACTCATCAACACGCGTCAGGCGCTGATCTGGTCCTGCATGCTCTCCTTCGGAGCCCTCGCCATGATCCATGCGTTGACCACCGCCGCCGCCGAGCCCAACCCGATCGACAAGAAATTCTACGAAATCGCCGAGCGCTACCTCGACGAGACCCAGAAGCTGTTCCCCACGACCGCCTCCATCAACGGGTACCACAAGTACGACTCCCTGCTCGAGGATTTCAGCGTGCCAGGCGTCGCGAAGATGACCGCCACCCTCAAGGGATTCCAGAAGCAGCTCTCGGGGATCGACCGCGCCAAGCTTTCCGTGAGCGCCCAGGTGGACCGCGATCTCCTCTGGCAGGATTGCGAATCCAGCCTGTTCCTGCTCACGACCCTGCGCCCTTTCCAGGACGATCCTCTCTTCTACAACGACATCCTGGGGAACAGCACGCTGTTCATCACCCAGACGGCGCCGGAGGCGCCCGAGTTTCGCGCGAGGATGGAAAGCCTGGTCGGCCGCATGAAGAAGATCCCGGGATTTCTGGAGCAGGCCCGAAAGAATCTCCAGAAACCCTCCGAGGTGCAGACGAGCTTCTGCATCCTCATGAACCCGGGCAACGTCGAGTTCTTCGAGAGCTCGCTCCCTCCCCTCGCCGAGAAGGTCCCTGCGCTGAAAGGCGCGGTGGAGACCGAAAGGGCGAAGGTCCTCGCGGCCTTGAAGGTCCACCAGAAGTGGCTGGAGACCGACCTGCTGCCTCGATCGAAGGGGGACTGGAAGCTCGGAAAGGATCTCTGGACGAAGAAGCTGCGCTACAACCTCGGCTCCGATCTGACGCCGGAGGAGATCCTGCGTCGGGCCGAGGAGAAGCTGAAGAAAGATCGGGAGGAAATGCTGAAGGTCGCCCGGCCGCTGCATGACGAGTATTTCCCGGATCACAAGCACGAGGAGACCGGCGACGACCTGATCAACGTCGTCGTGAAGGAGACCTTCTCGAAGCTCAGGGACCACCATAGCAAGCCGGAGACGCTCTTCAGCGACGTGAAGGACAAGTGGACGCCGAAAATCAAGGGCTTCATCCGGAAGAGCGGGATCATCGACCTGCCTCCGGAGGACGACAACTTCGTCATCGAGCCCACGCCCGCCTTCATGGACGGCGCGGCGGTGGCCTTCTTCAATCCGCCCCCTGCGTTCGAGCCGTCCTTGAAGAAGTCCTTCTGGGTTTCCTCCATCCCGAAGGGCGGCAGCCCGGAAAAGGATGCCGAAGTCGCGGAGTCGTACCTGAGGGAGTACAACGACTACGGCCTGCAGAGCCTCATCATCCACGAGGCGTTCCCGGGACATTACGTTCAATCCTGGTATGCGCTGAAATCCCCGCTCGCCACGATCTACAAGAAGGTCTATGCCTCCGGGACCTTCGCCGAGGGATGGGCGGTGATGGCGGAGGAGGAGATGTTCACCAACGGCTTTGCCGAAGGAGACCCGGCGAACTACCTGGTGCACAAGAAATTCGATCTGCGCGTCCCGATGAACGCGATCCTCGACTCGAAGCTGCACACCTCCGACCTTTCCGAGGCAGAGGGGGACAAGTGGGCCATGGACCTGATGACCCGCCTGGGCTTCCAGGAAGAGGCCGAAGCGCGCGGCAAGCTGCGGCGCGCCAAGATCACGGCCACCCAGCTGAGCACCTACTTCGTCGGGTTCACCGAGCTGTGGGACATGCTGCTGGACGCGAAGGCGAAGGAAGGCCCGAAGTTCAACCTCAAGGCGTTCAACGAACGGCTGTTGAGCTTTGGAACGATCCCGCCGCGGGACGTCCGGCGTCTCATGTTCGCCGCTCCCGCGACGCCCGATTCAGCGAAAGAATCTGGGAAGTGAGGCCTGGGCCACGAGTGTCTTTCTCGGCGATGGAGTCCGCCCATGACCGCCGGCAAGTGGCTGATGACTCCTACCTCAGTCGCATGAAGGAATCGACATGCTCAAATCGCTCTGGGTCGGACTCGGCGGGTTCCTCGGTTCCACAGCTCGTTATTGGCTGGGAGGATTCCTGAATCGACTCTCCCCTCAGGCCCTCTTCCCCTACGAAACCCTGGTGATCAATCTTTCCGGATGCCTCGGCATCGGCCTGCTGGCCGGCCTCGCCGAGTTCCGAGGAGTTCTCTCGCCGGAGCTGAGATTGTTCCTGCTGGTCGGCATTCTGGGCGGCTTCACCACCTTTTCCAGTTTCGGCTACGAAACCTTTCAACTCTTGCGCGACGGCGAGATCGTGTCGGCAGGCCTCAACGTGACCCTCCATTGTGTCCTGGGGATCGTCGCCGTTTGGGGCGGCTACACCCTCGCCCGCTTCGTCTAGGAGGATCGCCATGATGCTGCCGGAGGATGGTCATCTGCTCCGAATCTTTCTCGGGGAAAGCGATCGGCACGAAGGAATTCCAGCCTATGAATGGATCGTTCGCAAAGCACGGGAGCGCGGGCTCGCGGGAGCCACGGTCCTGCGGGGCGTGGAGGGGTTTGGCGCCCACAGCAGACTCCACACGGCCAAGATCCTGCGACTTTCGGAGGATCTGCCGATGGTCGTGGAGATCGTGGACACCCGGGAGAAAATTGAAGAGTTCCTTCCCGTGGTGGACGCCGCCATCCGGGAGGGTCTAGCCACGCTCGAGAAGGTCCGGATCCGCCTCTACCGCAGCGGCGCCAAGACCCCCAAGGCACGGACCTGAATTGCAACGAGCACGTTGACCGACCTGCGGGGCTGTTCTAAGATTCCGGGCCCAAGCGGAGAGATGACCGAGTGGCTGAAGGTGCACGCTTGGAAAGCGTGTGTGGGGGAAACCTCACCGTGGGTTCGAATCCCACTCTCTCCGCCAACTTTTTCACCCCGACCGGACCGGGCCGGCGCGGGACGAGGTGCCGAAGATGGCGCTCGACGAGCGGGTGACGCAGTACTACGCTCTGTTCAGCGAGCGAAAGCTGAAGGAGCTGGAAGCGCTTTTCACCGACGACAGCATCATCATCGACTTCCGTGGAACCGAGCACCACAGCACGGGGGTCGTGCGGATGTTCGAGCTGTATCCCGGCAGCGCGAAATTCGAATTGCTGCGCATGACCCAGGACGATCGCTCGGTGAATTGCGATTTCCGGGTCACGGGCGGCCCGCCCTCACGCGCCTCGCAAGGTAACGATCTCTTCGTCTTCTACGGAGAAAAAATACGGGTGCTCAAGACCACCCTGCCCCTGCTCTGAAGAGTCTCTCGCGGGGACTCTCTCACGCCGGCTTCTTGGGCCAGATCGTCCAGACGCCATGGGCGCTGGCGAGGATCTTCCCGGCAGCATCCCGGATTTCCCCTTCCGCGAAAGCGACGCTTTTCCCCCTGCGCGCCAGTCTTCCGTTCGCGGTGACCACGCCGGGACGGACGGGGTCGCGAAACTGCACCGACAGCTCCAGCGTTCCCGTCCATTCTTCGGGCGTCAGGGTCGAGACGACCGACGCGCCCAGAGCGGAGTCGAGAAGCGACGCCACGACCCCTCCATGGGCCACTCCGCGCCGGTTGAGATGATCAGGCCCGATCGTCAGCTCGTACTCCGACCGACCCTTGTCTCGAGAAATGCATCGCATTCCGAGCCACTGGCTGAAAGGCGTCGATTGCGACTGAGGGTTTTTCACGGCGTCTCCTGGTCGGCTTTTCGTGCCGCCACGCGACAAGACTCGGGGCGTCGCCCCGGGGAAGCATCATAACGTGTTCGAAGAGTTTTTTCGGAGGTCGGAGCTAGCCGTGGCGGTGACCGCCGTTGGTGTCTTCTCCCCATCTCGAGGGGAAGAAGGGCTCGTGGCGGCACACCGTCTCGAGCGCCTTGATCAACTGGTGATCGGGGTCCGACTTGACGAGAAACCCCCGGGCTCCGGCCGCCTTGGCGGCTTGGATCATCTCGCGGGATTCGTGAAGGGTCAGGATCAGCACTTCCGTATCGGGCAGCACCTCACGGATCTGGCGCGTCGCCTGGAGCCCGCTCAGCCCGGGCATGCTGATGTCCATGATGACCACGTGGGGGCGCAGCTCGACGGCTTTCTGCACGGCTTCCTGGCCGTTGGAGGCCTCGCCGCACAGCTCCCATTCGGGATGTTCGGCGAGCATCGCGCGAAGGCCGCGCCGTACGAGCGGGTGATCGTCTGTAATCAGGACTCGCATACCACGCACCGGCCTCTGACTCACGCTCTTGGGGATAATGCGTCCTGGATAAGGTACAGTATGCTTCCGGACGGGACCATACGGCGGAGTACGTAGGCCCTGTCCGGAAATCAGGTATCGAGGTTTTCCGTGCCCCCGAGAAACATCCCCATGATATTCTCAGGGTCGCGACGGGGCGTGCAATGTGGAGGAGATCGCCATGGGCGAAG